>JAIPKD010000027.1 GCA_021733835.1 Verrucomicrobiota bacterium | reverse complement strand
TGCTGAATCTTGTATCGTACGTCCGGTATCCGGGTTTATAAGTAAATTCAAGACCGGAGTGTTTTGATCGACTGAACTCAAGAGAAAATGCAGGTCTATACTCCCAGTAATCATCGAGTGGCTCATCGAATAATTGTCGTTCCAATTGAAGCTTAAAACCGCCTGTTAGTCGTGATGTAAAATCGTATTCAATAAAAGGGCTAACAGAGAAATCATGGCCCTGAACTTGGAGTGTCGAATATATGTCTTCGGTTATCGAGGCATCGAATATCCGGTCTTGATATATATGTCCAATTCTCGTACCGAGCCGGTATTTATCGGAAAATTCCTTTTCAAGCTCAGCCTGAGATATAATAAACTTTTCCATCTCAACACTTTCTGCGTCCGTGTAATATTTGCCCTCGCCTAATATAAACGCGTAGAAACTGTAATCATCTTTTGGAATGCGATAAAACATCGCATCAACTCCACCGATAATAAACGGGCTGTTGTCACGTTCTACACTGCTGAAGGTGATATTATCATTATAACCTAGGCCGGCTTTGAGACTGTATGTATTAAGCCAGGAAGGCGATTGCGGTTCCTCGATTATATTGGTGGAGGTAGCGGATGAGGAACGAACCGTGTACAAAGATACCAGGTGAATAAGGATTACGAAAAGTATCGGATTCTTCAAAACCGCAGCAATATCGATGTGACGCAGTATTTCGAGTGCGGTGACTTCATTATATTTCGGTTGGTTCGACGGTTTCCTGTTGGTATTATGCAGCATTATAAGTATTAATCTTCGCTTACCGTGATTTATCCTGAATACTCCCGATTAAATTTACAAGCCCGGACGATCGATCGTTATGTCGCCGGGCTTGTAAAGTAGGTTGTGTTGGCTGCAGATCGGCTATTTATTAATCCTCACCGATACGGTCACGAACCCTTTCCTGCGCTTGGTCACGGGCCTGTTCCAGGATTTGATCGCGGTTGTTCTGGAACTCTTCACGAATCTCTTGAAGCCGGTCACGAATCTGATTCCGCATTTCCCGCTGGGCATCGAGGAATTCTTCGCGTTTCTGTGCCAGGTTATCCCGGATTTCTTCGCGTTCTTCCTTGATCTGATTCCTCATCTGCCTCATAAATTCCTGGTGCTCGGCCAGGAAATCTTCACGTGCCTGATGGAATTGCGTAACAAGTTCTTGGAGGTCATCAGGTAATTCGGGACGCTCTGGGCGGTTGGGACGTTCAGGCCGCTCCGGCCGCTCTGGGCGTTCGCCTCGCCCCATATACGGCGGTTCCGTGTCGGTCGGTTGATCGGGATCGGTTATCTCGCCGTCATCCGAAGGGGTTGTTCCATCGTCAGGCGGGGTTGTCTCGCCGTCTTCAGGAGGTGTAGCTTCGCCGTCTTCAGGAGGTGTAGCTTCGCCGTCTTCAGGAGGTGTAGTCTCGCCGTCTTCAGGCGGTGTAGCTTCGCCGTCTTCAGGCGATGTAGTCTCGCCGTCGTCAGGCGGTGTAGTCTCGCCGTCGTCAGGCGGTGTAGTCTCGCCGTCGTCAGGCGGTGTAGTCTCGCCGTCGTCAGGCGGAGTTGTCTCGCCGTCGTCAGGCGGAGTTGTCTCGCCGTCGTCAGGCGGAGTTGTCTCGCCGTCGTCAGGCGGAGTTGTCTCATCCTGATGAACACGGTCTTGATCACGCCTAAGGATAGCGTCATCCGGCGGTGCTTGATTATCCTCTTGCGCGCGCTCCATGTCACGTTGTCGTGATGCGTCCTGGTCCGGTGACTCCTGTGCATTTACGGCTACAAGCGAAAGCCCTAGGACAATCGCTAATGCCAAATATTTAAATCTTCTCATAACTTCAGTTCCTGTTTAAATTGTCGCTTCATCATACTTCCAGTTGCCGGCCACGGCAATTGGCCTCGTTGCCATTCTCTGCGCAGGAATTATGCCAAGCGCAATAATCATGCATAAGGCCTTCATAAACAGGTATATACGACTAATAAAACGCAATCTCGGGTATCGTCGAAACCTGTGCTTTAGGGTGATATTCCCCAATAATGTATCATTTTGCATAACTGGTGTGGGTTTTATTTCCCAATGTCAGATGTGGTTTGAGCATGGAACATACGAAACCACAGAACAATGAGATAACGCGCATTCCAGGCCTTATTTAATAGCTTGATCATGCCATACCTGACTTCATTTAATAGTTTTCAGAACAACAATTATTCATAATAATACCCTGTATGGATATCAGGTGCTTACGTAATGCATCTTCGAAAATCCCGAGGCGGACGAATACGTATGCGGAACGGGACTGCAATATTAATTATCTGTAATGATGGAATGTCCTACATGCAAGACCGTGCTTCAGCGTTGTAAGAGACGCGAAGGTCTGTATTGGGTCTGTAAGCACTGCGGCGGCCGGGGATTGAATATCAGCGTATTTAGAAAACGTACCGATAACGACGTAGCAAATTACTTGTGGCGCAAGGTTTATGATTCTCCGTCCTCCGGTATACGGAAATGCCCTGCATGCGGAAAAAGAATGGCGGAAGTACCGATGCCGGCCGGCAGAACGCAAGTAAAACTGGACGGATGCAAGAGGTGTCAGTTCATCTGGTTCGATCCCGAAGAGTTGGATGTATTCCCGATGAGCCGTGAAGTCCGCGCCAAAGATGAATTGTCGCCGGAGGCCAAACGGGAGTTAGCGTTGATTGAAGTGCGCATGATGGGTGAACGCCTGCGCGCGTCCGAAGACCCCGCCGGTCTCGAAGAGCTTGGATTGAAGGCGATTCCCGCCGTAATGGGATTACCGGTCGAGGATGATGCGTGCACCGTATCGAGTATCCCGTGGGCGACATGGATTGTGGCCGGGCTGGTCGCGCTATTCAGTATCTCATCATTTCAAGACCTTCGCGGTGTGGTCGACCTGTTTGGTTTCATTCCGTCGGAACCGTTTCGATTCATGGGATTGACCTTCTTTTCCTCTTTTTTCATCCATGCCGGCTGGTGGCACTTGATAAGCAATCTCTACTTCCTCATTGTATTCGGCGATAACGTCGAAGAAATATTGTCGATTAAGCGTTTTATCATCCTTATTCTGCTTTCCACACTGGCGGGGAATATTGTTCATCTTATCTTTTTTGCGGGGACAACGACTCCATGTGTAGGCGCAAGCGGCGGCATATCGGGTATTATAGCGTTTTACGCGTTTAGTTATCCGTTTACGAATTTGAGGATATTCTTCCGTTTTTTCTGGGGTACGATACCTGTTTACCTGGCGTTTATTATCTGGGTATTATTCCAGATCATCGGTTTAAGGCTACTATTGGAGGGCGAATCCTCGACTGCATCGACGGCGCATCTCGGCGGTTGCGTGGTAGGGATTATATTTTGGCTTTGTTCCAATTCCGGTTCGCGGCGCGGCGGCTGAGCGCGCATACCAACGTATCTACTTATCGAGATATGTTGATTTAACACTTGAATTCGCCGTGTTCCGGCGTATCTTCTCTAGTTCGGGTGGCAGTGGGGCGGATCATTTTTTAAAGCAGTTGTCATTTATCGAAATTATCATGCAGCAACAAAGGGTTGATACATTAAAGAGATTACTCCAGGAACGAATCCTCGTGCTCGACGGCGCGATGGGAACGGTTATTCAATCGTTAAATCTCGAGGAAAAGGATTATCGCGGCGACAGGTTCGAGTCCTGGGATGCGGACTTGAAGGGTAACAACGACTTGCTCACCTTGACGCGGCCGAAGATAATCGAGGATATCCACGTTAAATACCTCGAGGCCGGCGCGGATATAATCGAGACAAACACTTTCAATTCGAATTCGATTTCGCTGGCGGACTACGGGATGGAGGCGCTTGCCCATGAGCTTAACCTGAACGCTGCGCGTGTTGCGCAGAGTGCGGTTGAACGGTTTCGTCAATCAGACCCCAACAGAGAATGTTTTGTGGCGGGGTCAATCGGGCCTACAAACCGAACCGCGTCGATTTCGCCGGACGTGAATAATCCGGCGGCGCGCGCGGTGGATTTTGATCAACTTGCCGCTTCGTATTACGAGCAGGTACGCGGGCTTATGGAAGGCGGCACGGACATTCTATTGGTGGAGACGGTATTCGATACGTTGAATTCGAAGGCCGCGTTGTTCGCCATAGATAAATATTTCGAAGACACCGGCAAACGTGTGCCGGTCATGATTTCCTTTACCATTACCGACAAGAGCGGCAGGACGCTGTCAGGCCAGACAGTTGAGGCATACCGGGTATCGGTCTCGCATTTTCCGTTCTTGAGCATAGGGATCAATTGCGCGCTTGGCGCAAAGCAGATGCGGTCGTTCGTCGAGGAGTTGTCGGCAAAGACACCGTCGTATGTGAGCTGCCATCCAAATGCGGGGCTGCCGAACGCGTTCGGCGGGTTTGATGAGACGCCGGAGATAATGGCCGGGCAATTGCGCGAGTTCGCCGAGGCCGGCTGGCTGAATTTTGCGGGCGGCTGCTGTGGTTCCACACCGGAACATATCAAGGCCATCGCCGACGCCGTACGCGGATGCAGGCCTCGAGTCCCATCGCGACAACCTCGATGTCTGCGGTTGAGCGGACTCGAACCGCTGGTAATCGACGAGGACAGCAATTTCATTCACATAGGCGAGCGAACCAATGTTATGGGCAGTCGCAAATTCGCCCGGCTTATCCGTGAAGAGAAATACGAGGAGGCGCTATCCATTGCGCGGGATCAGGTGGAAGGCGGCGCGAACATCATCGATATCAATTTGGACGAAGCGATGCTCGATTCGAAGGCCGTAATGGTTAAGTTCCTGAACCTGGTGGCCTCCGAACCGGATATCTCGCGTGTGCCGATAATGATAGACAGCTCGAACTGGAATGTAATCGAGGCCGGATTAAAGTGCATTCAAGGCAAGGGCATCGTAAACTCGATAAGTCTGAAGGAGGGCGAAGAGAATTTCAAGAAGCAGGCGCGCGCGATTAAACGTTACGGCGCGGCGGTGGTTGTAATGGCCTTCGACGAAGCGGGCCAGGCGGTCACCTCCGAGCACAAGGTCGAGATTAGCCAGAGGTCGTTCAAGATTCTTACCGAAGAGATCGGTTTTGCCGCCGAAGACGTTATATTCGATCCGAATATACTTACAGTCGCCACGGGCATGGAAGAACACAACGACTATGCGGTGGCATTCATTGAGGCGACGCGCCGGATAAAGGAACTGATGCCGGAAACCAAGGTCAGCGGCGGTATAAGCAATATTTCTTTCTCGTTCCGCGGCAATAACGTCGTCAGGGAAGCCATGCATTCGGCGTTCCTTTATCATGCGATTCAGGCCGGGCTCGATATGGGGATTGTAAACGCCGGGCAGCTCGCCGTTTACGAGGATATCCCAAAAGACCTGCTGGTTCTGGTCGAGGACGTCCTTTTGAATAGGCGACCGGATGCCACCGAACGGTTGATCGAGTTCGCCGATACGGTTAAAGACCAGGGCAGGGAGGTCGTCGCCAAAAACGAATGGCGGAACGCAGAGGTTGAAAAGCGGATCGAGCATGCGCTTGTCAAGGGAATCACCGATTACGTGGAAGAGGACGTCGAGGAAGCCAGGCAAAAGTACAACAGCCCGCTGACCGTGATCGAAGACCCGCTGATGAACGGTATGAATGTGGTCGGCGACCTCTTCGGCAGCGGCAAGATGTTCCTTCCGCAGGTGGTGAAAAGCGCGCGTGTAATGAAAAAGGCGGTCGCCTATCTCATGCCGTTCATGGAAGAAGAAAAACGCGCCGCAGGCAAAGCACACACAAAAGGCAAAATCCTCCTCGCAACCGTCAAGGGCGATGTCCACGACATAGGCAAAAACATCGTCGGCGTCGTCCTGAGCTGTAACAACTACGAAGTAATAGACCTAGGCGTAATGATCGCCTGCGACCAAATACTCGAAGCTGCGAAGGAAAAGGATGTAGACATAATCGGGTTAAGCGGACTGATCACGCCGTCGCTCGAGGAAATGGTGCACGTGGCCAAGGAGATGCAGCGCGAGAAATTTAACGTGCCGTTATTAATCGGCGGCGCAACGACCAGCAAAATCCACACTGCGGTGAAGATCGCGCCGAATTACGACCAGCCGGTCAGTCATGTTATCGACGCCTCAAGGTGTCCCGGCATAGTCGGCAGCCTGCTCAGCGAAGAACAAAAACCGGAATTCGTTGAAAAGAATTTTCAAGCGCAAGAAAAACTCCGGCAACAGCATCTGGATAAGACCAGCCATAAACCATTGCTCTCGATTCAAGACGCGCGCAAACGAAAGCCCGAGTTCGACTGGGAAAATATCGATATCCCCGAGCCGGAGTTCACGGGTGTGCGTACGATACGCGAACTCCCGATCGCGGAATTAATAGAGTTCATCGACTGGTCGCCGTTCTTCCATGCATGGGGGTTGCGAGGACGGTTCCCGTCGATATTCGAGAAACCCGAAACAGGCGAGCGGGCGAGGGAACTGTACGACGATGCAAGGAAACTATTGGATAAGATCGCATCCGAAAAACTCCTGGGCGCCGCCGGCGTTTATGGATTCTTTCCGGCCAACAGCGTAGGCGATGACATCGAGCTTTACGCGGACGACTCGCGCTCGGGTTTATTGACTACCTTCCACACCCTGCGACAACAAATGGATAAATCCGATGAGAAACCCAACTTCGCCCTGGCGGATTTTGTTGCGCCGAAGTCATCGGGCAGACGCGATTACATAGGCGCCTTTGCCGTCACCGCAGGGCACCGTATGCCGGAGCTATGCAAGCGGTTCGAGGAGGAAAACGATGACTACACCTCGATCATGGTAAAGGCATTGAGCGACAGATTGGCCGAGGCCTTCGCCGAGTACCTGCACAAACGCGTCAGGATAGAGTGGGGATACGGCAAGAACGAGAAACTGTCCAATGAAGACCTTATACGCGAACGCTACCGCGGAATCCGGCCGGCGGCCGGATACCCGGCTTGCCCCGATCATACAGAAAAAAACATCCTCTGGGAGCTGCTCGATGTCGAAAAAAATGCGGATATCAAACTGACCGAATCCTGCGCGATGATCCCCGCAAGCAGTGTGTCGGGACTATACTTCGCGCATCCGGAATCGAAGTATTTCGGTGTCGGTAAGATCGGCAGGGATCAGGTGGTGGACTACCACAAACGCAAGTCCATGGACGTCCGGACAGTTGAGAAATGGCTTGCGCCATACCTCGACTATGATCCGATGGATTAGCTGGATGGTGCTAGGTACACGCCGCTTCGCTTAGCCGGCGTGCTCAAGATTTAACAGCCTTCTCTTGAGATGTTCATTTATCACGCTTGACCTTTGCGGGGAATACAAGCAAATTACCCCGCCTGTTATTATTAATATGGAAAACATTAGGAATATTGGAATTATAGCTCACGTTGACCACGGGAAAACGACACTGGTGGATTGTTTCTTGAAACAGTCCGGCACATTCCGCGCCAATCAACACGTAGAAGAACGAGTAATGGATTCGCTGGACTTGGAACGCGAAAAGGGTATCACCATCCGTTCCAAAAACGCGGCGTTTAAGTACAAGGACTTTCACATTAACATAGTGGATACACCGGGACACGCAGACTTCGGCGGCGAGGTGGAACGGATAATGAATATGATCGACGGCGTTCTACTGGTCGTAGACTCGGTGGAAGGCCCCCAGGCACAGACCCGGTATGTCCTGCGTAAGGCAATGGAGTCCGGCGCCAAACCAATCGTCGTCATAAACAAGATAGACCGCGAAAACGCCGATCCGCATCGAGTGCTTGACGAAGTATTCGACCTTTTCATCTCACTCAACGCGTCAGACGAGCAGCTCGATTTTCCCGTCATTTACGCCAGCGCAAAGGACGGCGTTGCCACCGATGACTTTGAAACGGAGTCGGACTCGATGCAACCGCTCTTCGATACGATAGTAAGGGAAATCCCACCGCCGGAAGCGACCATCGACGCCGGATTCCGCATGCTGGTTGCCAATCTCGATTATTCGGAATACCTCGGCAGGATCGCGTTGGGCAAAATCCTCGGCGGCACTGTTCGCGTGGGCGAACAAATCTACTGTATCCATGCCGACGGTAGACGCGAAACAGCAAAGGCAACCGCTATTTTCCACTTCGACGGATTACGTCAGGTCGAGATTAAAGAGGCATCGGCCGGCGATATAATAGGTCTGACTGGATTCGAGAGCGTGTTTATCGGCGAAACACTCGCGGGCACCGAGGACGCCGAACCGCTGCCGTTTGTCCCCATCGACCCGCCGACCATCCGGATGCAATTCGCCGTAAACGACGGCCCACTGGCGGGCAACGACGGAAAGCTCTTGACCGCACGGCATATACGCGAACGGCTCTTTAAGGAAATACGCGGGAACATCGGAATCCGTGTCGAAGAAACCGACGCACCGCATATATTCGAGGTATGCGCCCGTGGCGAGATGCAGATCGCCATACTGGTCGAACAAATGCGCAGAGAAGGCTTCGAACTCCTTATCTCACGGCCGGAGGTGATATGTAAGTGTACAGACGACGGGACGGTGCTCGAGCCTGTCGAACAGCTGTTCCTGGAAATACCGAAAGACTCCATGGGCGTCATTCTGGAGAATCTCTCCATGCGCAAGGGGGAGATAACAGGTATGGAACATAACGGTGATATGATACATATAGAAGCGTTGATCCCGATGCGCGGCCTTATAGGCTTCGAATCCGACCTCGTTAATTCCACGCGCGGCCAGGGTGTAATGAGTCATCTATTCCACGAATACGCCCAGGATAAGGGCGAAATACCGGCGCGGAAAAGCGGGTCGTTGGTCAGTATGGAAAACGGCATTGCCACCGCTTACGCGCTGAATCTAATCCAGGAACGTGGAAAAGTCTTTATCGAACCCGGCGATAAGATTTACGAAGGTATGATCGTAGGCGAAAATTCGAGGGATAACGACCTGCCGTTCAATCCTTGTAAAACGAAGAAGCTGACCAATATGCGTTCCCAAGGCGAAGGGAAGGGGATTCAATTGGACGCGCCGGTGAAAATGAGCCTCGAACGCTGCCTCGAGTATATCGGCCAAGACGAGTATGTCGAGGCCACGCCGCATCACTTGCGGTTGCGAAAGAAGATTCTCGACGAAAACGCAAGGAAACGCGCCGGACAAAAGGCGTCAGCGGCCGTTTTCGCTTGATTCCGGCGTGATTACGCCGTGAGAATGAAAAAAATCGAAAAGAGCGTTGCAATCGAGCCGGATCAACGGCAATATTTACTTAGCGTCGGGGCGTAGCGTAGTCTGGCTAGCGCGCGCGGTTCGGGTCCGCGAGGTCGTGAGTTCAAGTCTCACCGCCCCGACCATTTCATATTTCCAGCGATTTCATCGCCCTCTGCGTCAACCATAATTGACTTTTAGAACCCGAGCGGCGTAGTCTTCAAACAATCGATATAATCAGCGCACAGTGATCCTGAACCCGCCGGATTTACTCGACAGGCGATAGCCGATCCTGTAAAAGAATAATTGCATAAGAATTTGCGCAAGAATATGGATGGCTTATGAAATACTCTGCCTTTTTAAAATTGGTACTTACGCCGCTGATCTCTATTGTTGCCGGTTCAACATTGGTCATGGCTGCGGGACAACCGAATTTCGTCCTTATCTTCGCCGACGACCTTGGATACGGCGATCTCGGATGTTACGGGCATCCGAGCATAAAGACGCCGAGCCTGGATCGGATGGCGGAGCAGGGGGTGCGTTTCACTTCTTTCTACGCCGCCGCTTCGGTTTGCACGCCCAGCCGCGCGGCATTGATGACCGGTAGGCTTCCGGTGCGCAGCGGCATGTGCAGCGATAGGCGCCGCGTCCTTTTCCCCGATTCTGCCAATGGTATACCTGAAAGTGAAATAACTATTGCCGAAGCGCTAAAGGCAAATGGCTATACAAGCGCGTGTATCGGTAAGTGGCATTTAGGACATCTAAAACAGTATCTTCCTACCCAAAACGGATTCGATTACTACTTCGGGATTCCATATAGCAATGACATGGATCACGTGCCCGGAAAACCGGGCGGTAAAAACGCGCTTCGAAATCCTAAAATCGAATACTGGAACGTGCCGCTCGTGCGGAATAATGAGATAATCGAACGTCCGGCGAATCAACATACATTGACAAAACGCTATACCGCCGAGGCGGTGAAGTTTATCAAGAATAACAATGACAAGCCGTTCTTTCTCTATATGGCGCATACATTCCCGCATATTCCATTATTTGCATCCGATAAATTCGACGGCAAGAGCATGCGTGGAATCTTCGGGGACGTTGTCGAAGAAATCGACTGGAGCGTCGGTCGAATACTCGAAACTTTGAGAAATGAGGGGCTCGGCGAAAACACGCTTGTCATTTTCACAAGTGACAACGGGCCGTGGCTTACCCAGGACGAATTCGGCGGCTCGGCCGGACTCCTGCGCGGCGGCAAGGGCAGTACCTGGGAAGGCGGTATGCGCGAGCCCGCTATCGCGTGGTGGCCGGGCAAGATACCACCGAATTCGGTCATAAGAAAAATGGCCTCAACCCTGGACGTATTCCCAACCATCCTCTCGCTCGCCGAAGTAAGTCCGCCGAACGACCGGATCATCGACGGCACGGATATCTCGTCCATGCTCTTCAATCCCGGATCGGAGCCCAAACGCGATTTAATGTTCTTTTACCGCGGTGAGCGCGTGTTCGCCGTGAGAAAAGGCGCGTACAAGGCGCATTTTATTACTCAAAAAGGCTACGGCGCCGGCCCGCAAAAGCATGATCCGCCCCTGTTATTCAATCTCGAAGTAGACCCCTCGGAACAATACAACATCGCCGAGAAGAACCCCGGCGTGATCGATGACATTGTCGAAGAGCTTGCTAAGCACAAAAATGCGCTAAAACCGGGTAAGACGCAATTAGATGAAAGAATTCGTTAATACTTTTCGTATCTCGGTTAACCGCCGTATTTAGCAGACAAATGGACAAATGGGATTGATCGATCGCTATCTCGTCAGGGAGCTCCTGGTACCGCTTACATATTGTCTCACCGGTTTCCTGGTGTTCTGGATATCGTCGGACCTGTTGTCGGAACTCTCCTCGTTCAGCAAAGGGGACGCCGATTTTTACGGGATCGCTGTCTATTACCTCTATAAAATACCGGAGTTCCTTTCCATCGTCATGCCGGTCGGTTTACTGCTGGCCATGTTATACACGATAACCAATCATGCGCGGCACAACGAACTGATAGCCATACGCGCCGCCGGAGTGTCGTACTGGCGTTTATGCCTGCCGTACCTGGTAACCGGCGCGATTCTCGGATGTTGCCTGTTCGTCATCAGCGAATTCATCGTTCCACGCGCCACGGAATTAAGCCAATCGGTTATCAAAGAGGACGAATCGAGAGGATATTCACCATGGCATACAAACATCACGTTTATTAACCGTCCCGAACGCAGGGTTTGGAATATAAGCGCTTACAATGTCGAAACTCACGAAATGATACGTCCGAAAATCGATTGGAAACAAACTCCTACAAAATCCGTCCAAATCCAGGCGCAAAATGCAGACTTCACAAACGGCTACTGGCAATTTAACGATGTCCGAATGTTTACTTATAATCCTTTAACAAACGATTTCCCGGTTCCTTCTACAGAGGATGTCCTTGTCTTGGAGCAAATCACTGAAACACCCGAACAAATTAAGAGTGAGATCAAAATCTCAGGCATCGACGACCTCGACGAAGAAATGCGGCCTGAACTTAGCATGCGTGAGATATTCAATTATCTTAAATTACATCCGAACTCCAATTCACAACAGATCAGATACCTCCAGGCCCAGCTCCACGGCAAAATCTCCTCGCCGTTAACCTGCATCGTTGTCGTCCTTATATCTTTGCCGTTCGGGACGTTGACCGGACGCCGTAACGCATTCGTAGGCGTTGCTTCGAGCATATTGATATGCTTCATCTATTTCGTCGTCCTGAAGTTCGGGATGGCGCTGGGAGTGGGCGGACTTATTCCTTCATGGCTGGGCGCGTGGATGCCGAACGCTTTATTCGGCGCGATAGGGATAATCTTCACACAGCGTATGCAGTAATCCGTTTATTGAAAAGGCTGAGAATCATTACGTAGTTATACATAGTCACACCACAGTCAGGGAACCCGCCCAATTATTTTCGCACAATGTATGTTATATTTAATTACGGAGCGCGGCTGTGCTGAAAGCCAGTCGCAGCAGTCTCGAAAAGTCGTTGCCCCAGTAATCGAATAAAGCCGTGGCATTCGATGCCGATCCGGCAGAATCGGAGCGCCAAGGACAGGCAATAATTCTTTAGGAACAGTTTATTATGTCGCCCACTGTCATGGTTTGCTCAAGTGCCGCTCTTCAGTAATTCAATGCAACGCACATAAACCTTCTCGTACTCGGCTGCCGCCGCATGCCACGAGAAATCGGCGGTCATTGCGTTTCTTTGAAAATACCGCATTAAGTATGGCGAACCGTAAAGCTCGAGCGCCTCGCGAATTGCGACGGCTAGTGTTTCTGCGGAATATGCGCGGAACTTGATACCATTTGCGCGAACTAGGGATTCACGATAGTCGACGACGGAATCTTCGAGTCCGCCCACAGCATGAACAATGGGAATGGTTCCGTAGCGCAGACTGAACATCTGGTTAAGCCCGCACGGTTCGTACCTGGACGGCATGATATAGAAATCGCATCCGGCTTCGATAAGATGCGCCATGTCCGGATAGAATCCGAATAGGATTCCGATTTGTCTTGGAAACCTGGTTTTCAATTCAGTCAGGGCCTTCTCGATCTCGTGTGATCCGGCGCCGAGGCAAACGAACTGGAAATCTTGTTCAAGGAAGTCCGGCAATACTCTCAGCAGTATATCGATGCCTTTCTGATACGCGAGCCGGCCTATGTTGCCGAAGACAGGTGTATTCGCGGATTCGGCCATACCAAGCTCCCTCTGCATCTTCAACTTCGCCTGCTTCTTACCCTGTAAATTCTTGAAATTGAACGCTTGCGGCAGAACGGGATTATGCGTCGTATTCCACTCCGAATAATCCACGCCGTTGAGGATTCCCGTCAGTGACTGACGCCGTTTTCTCAAGACGCCGTCCAGACTGCATCCAAATTCCGGAGTAGTGATTTCCCTCGCATACGTCGGGCTTACGGTGGTAATCAAGTCCGCGTATACCAATCCAGTCTTCAAAAAACTAATATTTCCGTAAAACTCGATACCCTCCGGATTAAAGAACCTATACGGCAGATTAAGAAACGGCATGGTGTCCGGTGCGAAATTGCCCTGGTACGCCAGGTTATGAATGGTCATGACCGTGCCCGGCCTATTATTACCGGCGTACTTCGCCATCAAGAAAAGAGGGACGAATCCGGTCTGCCAATCATGCAGATGAACCACGTCCGGCTTATTGGGTAACTTACCGCATATTTCAACAACACATTTCGAGAAGAAGAGATAGCGTTGAGCGTTATCGGGATAGTCCGTCCCCTGCTCCGCGTCCTGGTACAATCCGTTGCGATCAAAAAAGCCGTCATGCGCAACAAAAAGAATCCTCGAGTTATGATTCAGCTCGAGGGAAAAGACCTCTGCGCGCTCGATCGAGTCCCCGAGTTCAATATCAAACCTGAGCCCATACGGTCTAGTCCGCGGATAACGCCGCAGAACACCCCGGTATAACGGCGTTACGACCGATACGTCATGTCCGCGTTCGGCCAGCGTCTTGGATATCGCCCCGACCATATCGGCTAGGCCGCCTGTCTTCGAGTAAGGATGAACTTCTGAGCTTGCCAGGATAATGTTCATTTAATGTCTAAATAGCTTTGGTTATATCCCGGACGATTCTCAACTAACACCAATCAAGTCCGTTTTCATATAAGACTGCAATACCTGAGGCACGCCCACCGAGCCGTCGGATCGCTGATACGATTCTATCAGCGCCACAAAAAGACGTGCCAACGCCGTTCCGCTGCCGTTGAGGATGTGCGGAAGCACCTTTTCACCCGAGCCGGTCTTATACCTGATATTCATCCGCCGTGCCTGGTAATCCTCGCAGTTCGAACAGCTCGACACCTCAAGGTACTGTCCCTGTCCGGGCGCCCATACTTCGATGTCGTAAGTCTTAGCGCTGGCGAACCCCATATCGCCGGTGCACAGGTGCAGTATGCGGTAATGCAATCCCAAGCGCTGTAAAATTGTTTCCGCGTTCGCTACCATCGATTCCAGTTCGTCGTAACTGTTTTCAGGCGGAACAAGCTTGATGAGTTCAACTTTATCGAACTGATGTGTGCGTATCAGACCGCGTGTACCCACGCCCGCGGCGCCGGCCTCGGCGCGGAAGCACGGGCTGTATGCGCAGTAATATTTCGGCAATTCATTTTCACTTAGAATCTCGTCGCGGTGGATATTGGCCACCGGCGCCTCGGCCGTCGGTATCATGCAAAGCTTGCCGAAGGTTTCCGTATCCTCGCCTTCTTGAACCACATACGCCTGGTCGACGAACTTCGGGAATTGTCCCACACCCGTCATACAATCTCGGTTTACCATGAACGGCGGTTGCACCTCGTGATAGCCGTGCTCCGAGGTGTGAATATCAAGCATGAACTGGATCAGCGCCCTCTCGAGCCTTGCGCCGGCGCCGGTATACAGCGGAAACCCGCTGCCGGCCAACTTCGCGCCGCGTGCGAAGTCGACCAACCCAAGCGATTCGCACAAGTCAATATGTATCTTCGGCTCGAATTCGAATACAGGCTTTTCACCCCACTCCCTTACAGTGACATTATCCGATTCATCCGCGCCGTCAGGCACGCTGGAATGCGGTGTATTCGGAATGTTCAAAAGTAGATCGTTTCGTCTATCCTCGATACCGGCAACCTGCGCGTCTATCTCGGAAATCTTTTTACCGGTCTCCCTGGTTTGTGATTTCTTGTCTTCGGCTTCCTCGAGGCGCTTTTCCTTCATCAACAAGCCGATTTCTTTGGAGACCCGATTCCTAAGCGCCTTGAGCTGTTCGACCTCGCCCAGGAGCCTCCTGCGCTCGGCGTCCAACTCCAGCAACTCGTCGATTTTCTTTTCGTCCCCTGCCCTTCGTTGCGCTAATAATCTCTTGACTTCGTCGGTCTTCTCGCGTACCAGTCGTATATCCAACATGTGTTGATTGTAAGAAACGTCAAGCTCAAGGGCAAGTTTGCAAATTCCAAATCCGCCGGAGCGCGGCTGTGTCCGAAGGATCAGTCGCAGCGGCAGCGATTGCTACGGCATTATTCGATTACCGACCGTCATCAAGAACTTTATCTTATGTCATTTAGATATTTCTCCAGCATTGTAAAGCCATCATCAGCCAGGGTATTTCGATCATCCGCATTATCGGGATCGAGACCATTGTTTTGCTCCCACTTGTCCGGCATGCCGTCATGATCCGCATCATCGGGAGCCGGTTCAGAAGCTAAAGTCGGCCAGCCACCTACATCGCTTGGAGAGTCGATAATACCATGATTACCTTTTGTTGCCGTACCTGTGCGAACTTCTTCAATAATGCGTTCATCCACAGTATCGCGCTTTGGGAATGAACAGCCTACACTGTCAAGAACAGCTAAATAAGCCTCTTCCGCAGTGTGCTGGTCAATCGTCATAGCATCCCACGGTGCGCTCAGTTTTATGTATGAGCTGCCGTCGACTCCCTTCCAATTGTCGGCAGTAACATCGGGATAACCGTGAACGTAATTATCGGCAACGTACCAACTGCCCTTGTCCTCGGGTCCACGCGCTGAAGGTTCTGCGATCCGTCTCATTACATTATCGTGAGTGGCAGGTCCCGCCTTGTAATAATTGCCCAACATATTGATGGTGGTGAAACCGAAATCAGAACTTGTTTGACTCTTTTCTCCCCCATAACAACTTTGATAAGCCCAATTGTAGATGACGTTGTTTCGGTAATCGTTATAGCCGCAGCCTGAAGCCCAGCGTGGATTGCGACTCTCGTTATGCGCGAACAGGTTGTGATGCATGGTACAGTAATTGTTTCCCCAGATGCCTCCGAATCTATGCGAATCGCTGGTGCCTTTTGGGCATGCTTCAGTGATCATGCACCATTGAATTGTGACGTTCTCATTCATGTACACCGACATCACCTCATCGGTGCTCCAACTGGCTGAGATATGATCAAGAATAATGTTCTTATGGTACCTGGCGAATATCGCGTCACTTTCACCGGTAGAAGGGTCGAACCTTACGCGAATATATCTAATGATCACATCATTGGCGTCGATGGTGAGACTCCCATTGATACATATCCCGTCTCCTGGCGCCGTTTGCCCGGCAATAGTAATGTTGTCATTATTAATTCTAAAATTGCCCGTTATCGTGCCTGAAACTCTGAATACTACCGTTCGCGCCCCTGAATCAGCCACCGCAGCGGCAAAGCTGCCTGTACCGGAACTATCAAGGTTCGTTACTTCGATTACCTTACCGCCGCGTCCCCCAACAGTGTATTTTCCATATCCCTCGGCGGTGGGAAAAGCCAATTGCTGGGAATAAAGAGTGCCGGCATAACACAATAAAAAAATGGATATTAGTGATCTTGTAACTTTCACAAATGTCATTTTTCTCTCCCTGTTAATCATTCAATTTTTTGGTTTTACGCTTTTTAGTTATGCTATTCAATCTCGATAACTACTCTCTGATACCTTGTTAATGACGGCATGCCATCATCTGTAACCTCGCAGATAATATGGATGGTTTCCTCATTACCGGCATCGCCTGGTACTGTGAATGAGGCATCCCGCTGCACTCCATTGCGGATTTCAATAGTTCCGCTGTAAGTATCCGCCTCTTCGTATTGCCACCAACGATACGAAAGCTTATCGCCGTCCGGATCGTTTGTACCCTTAGCACTCAGTTTTACAGTCGCACCGGGCTGCGCTTTCAAGTCTGTTGCATGTCCCAGCACAACAACCGGCGGGTGATTGGCCTCTTCAAACGATTTCACGCACCAGTCTGCCCGCGCCGCAAAATCGTTCTGAATCGCATCAAACCAGCGCCACATGGGTTTTAGATAGGCGATGAGTTTCTGGTCGTTGGGGGTATTCTCACGCATGCGGCTCCGGCCCCAGGCGTTCGAGGAATACCATCTGCCCTCGGGATACTCGTACCCGGGTTCTAACACGGGATCGAGCCACGTGTTCTGGCGCACCCGCACATAGCGTCCGCCCCATCCACCCCAGTCCGGAGATTCAATGCTTCGCAGTCCCGTTGGGATCGTATGCAAAAATGCCGGCGAATCACCCTCGGATCGGAAACGACCGTCATCATGCGCCTTGTACAGCGCACACAACGCTCCGTGATCCTTCAGGATGTGTCGGGTCATCCAATCCCCGCGAAAGACATCTTGCGTCTGCTCGGGAAGAATCTTGTCCCAGTGATACGCGAACGCGACGAACTGATCGGAAACAATCGTGGGGATATTGTACTTCCCCCAATGCAGCCGAATATAATCTTGATACGTTGAATCCTGCTCCCAGATAAAGAAGAGGCGTATCTTCTTTGCCACCTCGGCCATCCTCGTCGGATGTTCTTCTTCAATAGTTTTTAGAGCTCGAGCTATAGTGTTCGGCCCACCCCATGCCTGCAGCCAAACCGGCCGGGCGTCGGTTTCGTCCAAAAGCGCTTTTACAATAAGCTGTGAACCCGCTGTTTCTTCATCCATATCGCCTTCGGCTTTCACGTTGCCCAAGACAGTGCGTTTTCTCAAATACTCCGGCGACGGATACGCCGGATCATGTTTCACCAGGTTCGGGTAAACCTCCGCATATGCATCAAGATATGGCTCAATCCAGTCATCCCCAGCCCAGTTATGTCCGTGCGCGTGGTATTGTGAACTCGATGTGACAATACCCTCAACATCCCATTCATTGGCATAAAGCAGGAAACGAACCATAGAACACTCGTCATCAATTTCGCCGTCACTCGTGACGATAACCCGCGGCTTCTCCCACACCCTTGGGTTCGGGCCAAATGCGTGAACGTCATTAGAGATCAGACAGAGAAAAATCAATATTATCACATAATAATATCGAGTAGACATAATATGGTTCCTGCAATTTAGGTTTAGTTTGTTTTTTATGATACTCTTGCCTTTCGGTATCAAGAGTTTCACATTATTCAACCTTGTGAGAAACGTCAACGCCCCTCACAGAACCGGCAGCAATTTTCATTATGACCGATTTAGTTAAAATGGTAGTGGATGCTTAAGGGGGGCAAGGAGAAAAGTCACGCTTTGTCGCTCTTTTTTTCGAATCCCTGCCGGCTTTTCTAAGCCTCCCCAGACACCGATCACCTGGGCCCCGGAAATCCATAATTAGAATTGCTGCTGCTAATACTTGCGGAATCGGAAAATATGCATATCGTGTTTTTATGCCGATCTACGAATTCGAATGTTCAAAGTGCGGAAGCGAGAGCGAGATGCTGGTAAAGACGACCGATTGGTCGGATGCGAAGTGTCCGGATTGTGGTTCAACTTCGCTCGAGAAGAAGTTATCGACCTTTTCTCCGGCCGGTGCGGATTCCGGGCACAATGATGCGCCTCCATGCGGACTGAATCCCGGCAGCTGCGGTGGCTGTTGCGGAAGCGGCATGTAAAACCGGCTTCAAAGACGCGGTATTGGAAATATTATGGCGTTACCACACGATTATCACTTACACACTTACCTCTGCGGTCATGCAGAAGGTAGTCCCATTCAGTACGCAGGGGCCGCTTCTTCGCTTGGAATCAGCGAAATCGGATTTACCGAACATGCCCCCATGGAGGCGGATGATTTCGATGACTGGCGGATGCGTCTTGACCAATTACCCGTTTATTTCGAAATGATCGCGGAGGCCAAACATGCATTCGCCGATTTAACGATCCGCATCGGTCTTGAGATCGATTTTCTGCCCGGCTACGAAGACTGGATACGGAAGCTTGCAAGACAGTATGACTGGGATTACCTGATTGGTTCCGTTCATTATGTTTCGGAAACATGGGCGGTGGATAATCCCGACCAAATCGAACAATGGAGTATGAATGATGTAGAGGAAACCTGGAGTAATTACCTCGACAGACTGAAATCCGCCGCCGACACGGGATTTTTCGACGTAATCGGTCACATCGATCTACCGAAGAAATTCGGTCATAGGCCGGATACGGACATCGCGGCGCTGTATGACGAGGTGTTCGATGCGGTTAATAAGAACGGGGCTGCAATCGAGGTGAACACGGCCGGTCTACGTAAGAAGTGCAAAGAAGCGTATCCGGGATTGGAGCTCTTGCGCGCGGCGTACAAGAAAGGCGTGCCGATCGTGTTCGGTTCCGACGCGCATTCACCGTCAGAGGTTGGATACGGCTTTGCCGGCGCCGTTGATATGGCCAAAGACGCCGGTTATGATACTTATTGCACCCTCGAAAAGCGTGAAAAAAAGATCGCGCTGATTTAGTTATTCTGCACAGGTCAAGTTATAACTCCGGCACCACCTCGGGGTATACCTGTCCGGTCGCGCTGATCTTAAACACATAAATGAACTTTAAGGTAGTAAGCGTTCTACCCTCTTTTTGCTCACTCCGAATCACCTTGGCGTAACCAATCTGTTCTGCTGTTGTTAGATTTGAAATCGCCGTCTTTAATCGCTTGTTTTCAAAAAGCAGCTCGCGAATCGTCACCGATGTTTGAAAAACACCAAACGCAAACAGACCCGCAACGATAAGGGAAATTACCCCTGTCACTGCCGCCGCTGCAATTTGGATTCGTCGTTTCATATACAATGTCAGATGATGATAAGCCGCGTGGTATCCCAATCAAGCCGTTTTTAGGTGCTTTTGTGACGCCCTAAGTACTGGTGAACTTTGTTATTCAGGAGAATATCACTTTTTTCTTGATTCAGAATTCATTTTTCTGCGTGTTCCGTGGTTGAATGCCTCCCTGTTTTCCGTAGTTCAGCGGTTCGGCGTCTTCCGTGGTCTTTCATCTTATGAACCGCATCTGGACTGCGTCGAATGTGTCTTTACATGAAGTGATCGAGCTAACGACTACGACTTTATCGCCTTTTACCAGGCTTTTGTCTTCGACCAGTTTATCCATGGCGTCGTCGATAGTCTCTTCCGGACGTTCGTGTTTGAACTCCATGATCAAAGGACTCACGCCCCACTCCAGCGTCAGTTTTCTAGCTACGGCGGCATCCTCGCAAAAGGCGTATATCAGAGAACTCCGCGGTCGCATCCACGCCGTATTCCGCGCCATATTTCCGCGAACCGTAAAAACAACGATGGCCTTGGCTTGAAGTTCATCCGCCATAACAACGGCGCTTTTAACGAGTTTCTGTCTGGGCGTAGTCAGCTCGGCCAGTTTGTAATAACCGGCGCCGCCGCTCATTTCGATACGACGCGATATCTTATCGAAGACCTCGACGCACTTGACCGGATACTGTCCAACCGAGCTTTCACCGCTGAGCATGATGGCGGAGGCCTGTTCGAAGACGGCGTTTGCGACGTCGGTGATCTCGGCGCGTGTGGGCATGGGATTCTCGATCATGCTTTCGAGCATGTGCGTTGCCACTATGACCGGCTTTCCGAGTCTGAGACACATCTTAACCACCTTCCGTTGAATGATCGGGAGTTCCTGGTACGGGCATTCAATGCCCAAGTCGCCGCGCGCGATCATGATTGCGTCGGTTTCCTGAATAATAGTATCGAGGTTTGTAACGGCCTGTTGGTCTTCGATCTTGGCTACCACCGACGGTTTATGCGCCGACTTCTGCATTATCTCGCGCAATTGCAGAATATCCCTGGCCTCGCGGACGAACGATAGCGCAATATAGTCGACTTCCAACTCCAGACCGAGTGCGATGTCTTCCAGGTCTTTATTCGTCAGTGCTGGCAGGCTTACTTTTACGCCGGGCAGGTTGATGTGCCGGCGGCTACCGAGGACACCGGGAGTGAGCACCTGGCACTCGATTTTGTTCGCGAACTTGGCGAGTACCTTCATCTCGATCTCGCCGTTGTCGATCAGGACGATATCGCCTACACTGATGTCATTCACGAAATTCTCGTAATTGACGTCCACTGAATGTGTTTCTTCGCTCTTTTCGCCGCGTACCGTAAGAGTAAATTTTTCGCCCGGCTTGAGATTTAAATCCGCCTGCAGGTTTCCGGTTCTTATCGCCGGCCCCTGTGTGTCCATGATAATCCCGACCAATACCCCTCTGTCCGCGGCGGCCTTTCTTACCATTGGCACGATTTTACTCGCCCAGTCGTGGGTTGCGTGCGACATATTAAGCCGCGCCACATTCATACCGGCGTCGATCATTTGCCCGATTTTCTCCGGAGTATCCGTGGCAGGCCCCAGAGTGGCGACGATTTTCGTCTTTCTTTCCGGTAATTCGTTCTTACACATTAATTCTTGTTGCATAGCATCAAAAAATCCTTTCTTATAATCATCGCAGATAACGGGATAAATTTCACCTTTTTTGGGGCTTGAAATTTGCAGTATAACCTTCATAAAGGTTAAAGAGTAAAATTGAGGTAAAAGCTATGGCAGAAAAAGAGAATAAATATCCGGAAAACGTGTCGGGCAAGTATTATGTGGACGATCAATGCATTGATTGCGATCTTTGCAGAGAAACAGCCCCGGCAAATTTCACTAGAAACGAAGACGGCGGTTATACGTATGTATCCAAGCAACCGGATTCCCCCGAGGAAGAGGGTCTATGCAAAGAGGCCATGGAGGGGTGTCCGGTGGAAGCCATCGGAGACGACGGTGAATAAGGTTAATTTACTGCGCAACGACCGCAGGCATTGAATGCCTGCGGTTGCGTATTTAAGTCTAATTTCACGTTCAGCCGTCGCATTAGTTTCGCGGTATTCGCATCACTATGGAAAGTCCATGCGGCTGAACGTTTTCGACCGAAGTTCCACCGCCGAAGAGCTGCGCTATGCGCCTGGCCAGCGCTGGACCCAGCCCGAAATCGCCACCGGGCGTCAGTAGTGTGCGCTGTCCGCCCACTTCGAAGAAGAGCGCCAAATCGTCCGTCGGCAGGCTTTTCCCGGTTGTTTTTATTATTATCTTCACCTCACTCTCCTCTTGTAAGACACCGACCTCGATTGACTCGGTCTTGTCCACGCAGAGTGTCGCGGTCTTCAGTAAATCAAATACAGCGCGAAGGAGGAGCTTTGGATTGGCCTTGGCAACGATCGATTCATTATCCGCGGGTAATAAGTGTATATTCTGAGACTGATATTTATTGCGTAAATCATTCAGCACCATGGATACGATGGTGTTCACTGTTACGCGTTCGATCCGGAAGTGCTCGGATGCCACGTCAATCTCGGAAAGTAGCATTACATCATCGATAAGCTTCTCTATCCTCTCACGGGATGTATTGTAGACATCCCGGAGCGCGATGGTTTGATCTGTTTCGGTTAATTCACTGAACAGGAGGTCGGTAATCCCAAAAACTCCCGTCAGCGGAGTACGAATCGCATGTGCCAGGCAGTTTAGCCAGTCGTTTTTCGCGTTATCCCAGATTTTAAGGCGATGATGCGCGTCGGCGAGCTCTCGCTGTTTTTCCTCGACCATTCCTTTAAGATTATTTCTGTACTGGGACATTATGATGTGTGTGTTGACCCTGGCCTTTACCTCCAGTGCGCTGAAAGGTTTTGCGACATAATCCTCACCGCCGGCTTCAAATGCCTTTATTTTGCTCTCTTCGTCGTCGAGTGCGCTCAGGAAAAGAATGGGGATATCTTTGATTCGGCTATGTGACTTGAATTGGCGACACACTTCGAAACCGTCCATGTGCGGCATAAGTATATCAAGCAGTACCAGCGACGGCGGTTCTTTTAGCGCAGCCTCCATAGCTTCGTTGCCGCGGGGAAATGTGCTGACCATATAGCCCTCTTGCTTCAACACCTCGCCGAGCAGATTTAGATTCTGCGGTTCATCGTCTATGATCATGATCGTCGATTTCATTATATAAGTAATTTAATTAATATATATACTTAATGGATACCAGCTCTTTCTGTAATGTGTAGCGTCTATCCCCTCCCTTGAGAATTCAGCGGCTGCGAACACTACGGTTTCATTCGATTACCAGGGGGCATGCCGTTTTCAGACTGCTGCGACTGGCCGCCGGATCAGTCGCGCTCCAACAGTTAATCCTTCATCGTCTGCTCGCGCTTCCCTATCACGCGGCGCAGCATATTGAGCGCCTGCTGGGATGTAACCAGTTTAAATGTTTCGCGATCGTACATGTTAAGGCGCTTTCTGACCGTTACACCGGACTCGGATGCCACGGCCATGAACACGGTGCCTACCGGTTTATCGGCGGTACCGCCTGTGGGACCGGCTATTCCGGTTACGGAAATTGCGTAATCGGCGCCGGTGCGTTTGCGCGTGCCCACCGCCATGGCTTCGGCCGTTTCGGCGCTTACCGCGCCATGTGCCTCAATAATTTCCGGAGCTACGTCCAAGAATTCAATTTTCGCTTCATTGCTGTAAACCACGAGGCCCGCCTTGAGCACTGAAGACGCGCCCGATATATTCGTCAGCCGGTGACCGATCAGGCCGCCCGTGCACGACTCGGCGAGCGCAAGGGATAGTTTCTTTTCCGACAGCATACGCACGATCTCGGATTCCATTGTAGCCGTATCGAGCGCGAAAACGGTGTCGCCCATGATGGATTTTATCGTCGTGGCGGCTTCGTTTACGAATATCTCAGAATCCTTGCCGGCGCATTGCAGGCTGATTTCAACTTCGCCGGGACGCGCACAAATACCGACTTCGACGCCTTTGTGTTTAAACGGCGCCAGTGCGGGGGCGACGGATTCCTCGACCTGCGACTCGCCGGGGCCGGTGATTTTGATCAGGCGCGTATGTATTTGACCGTCTTGTGGAAATCGTTCCTTGATAAACGGCATGACCTGATTGTCGAACATAGGATTAAGCTCCCTGGGCGGGCCGGGCAACATAACTATCCAGCAACTATGCGGTCTCGAATCCTCGCCGTGACGCCTCACCTCCACAGCCAAGCCGGGGGCGGTGCCGTTCCTGTTTTGAAAAATCACCGCGCCCTCGGGCACGCGCGCCTGGAGTAATCCCCGCGACGGCATAGGGCGTCCGCGAATCTCAAACAGTTTCCGCACGTTTTCCTCGACTTCAGCCGAATGCGTCAATGGGATTCCAAATTGCTCGGATACGGCCTTAACGGTCATATCGTCCTTCGTCGGGCCTAGGCCGCCGGTGACGATTAACAAGTCGGCGTCCTTGATCGGATTCGTAAGGGCCTCCTTGATATAGTCCGGATCATCCCCCACGGATGTCTGTCTTGATACGCGATAACCTTCGAGCAAGAGCCGGGTGCAAAGCCGCGCGTGATGGGAATTTATTATTCGCCCGGCCATAAGTTCGCTTCCGATGTTTAGAATCTCGATATTCACGGGGCAAAGTTATACACACCGAGTGATCGACCGCAATCCTGATATTGGATAATATCGGCGTGTGCTTGCGGGGGCAATACACTATGTTTTCATTTTAACGACTTCGCAATTATGTTGAATTCGCATTGCCACGATTGATGAATCTGTGTGATCAAGCCTGTTAAGCACCCTTGCCCAGCGCTCGGATAACCCGCCGTCGTAAGTGTTGTCGAGATGCTTGAACAAACAATCGAACGCCCTGCGACGCCGACGGTACTCGCTCTGAATCTCCGCGAATCGCGAATGGAATCCGATTACATATTGCCGTATGAATTCGGCCTTATTACGGATAAAGTCTATCCTCTTCTTTACAGGGCGCGCGTATTCGGCGGCAAGTTTTTCCAGCGGTAGGGAATAATCGGAAAATGCGCCCGTTAGATCAGAGACAACGATCTCTTTCGGTAATCCGTCTTCCTGGAAAATTAACACTTCATCGCCATCGTCGAACAGCACATTCCCGTCCGCATCCATACGTCCAAGTATCATATTCGGCGCTGCTGCCCTGCCGAGGAGCCGTGCGAACTTGGACGCGAATTCGCGGTTTTCGTACTTGATCCCCGGAATCTTATCGGTAGCCTCACCGAATAGATAATCACGCTCAAAATAGGTCGCCCACAAGGAAATCCCCCGGTAGCTATCATTTAATCCGTCGTATTGCTCGCGAACTCTGCCGATACCAATCCTTTGCGGCATATTCATGCCGAGCTGTCTACATGCATGACGTCGATTCAAAATATATTCGGTATACTTGTCCGCCGCGAGGATGGCATCGAGCAACGGCATATTCTTATCGAGGTTTTCACGGACACATTCCTTCTGCAGTCGAATTATCCGGATAATCCGCTTTTCGGAGCTGCTGGGTTTCAGGTCGGCGACATAAACACCGCGGCGCCCCGGCGATTTAGGTCTGCGCGACAACGACCGGGCGACACGCCCTATATTCACCCACTCCAAATCGCCGAATTCCCTTATGAAATTGAAGATGAAACCTTTTACCTTCGGATCGCACAGTAGGTTACATGATACATTTGGATCATCGTCATCTTCGTCGTACACGGAATCGAAGATAAGTTCGCCGAATTCGATCCTTCCTCCAGGAAGCCATTCGATTTGAAGGAAAAACTCGGAACCCAAACCGAGCTCTGTTTCCTCGGAGTCGACCTCACACTTGTCCGCTACGAGATGCTCCAGCATTATGCGCCGCCATTCCGCGGTCTTAAGATCATCGAAGCGTAGCTCAACAGGGACGCTTACCGCAAATTTCGATTTCAGTCTGTTATAGACTTTTCTAAGTTCGGTGGCCGGAATATTCGCGAAATCATACGGTTCGAAATCCGAGTGTCCGAACTCCGCATCGGAGGGGAAAAAAGCGAGTTCCGGTTCGTTTTGATGATTTTCCTTTGCCGAATATACCTTTATCTCCTCGAGTTGCCGTCTTAACGCAGCGGTACCCTTATCGGCTAATCCAGCGAATTCGTCGAATGTGAGATATCGGGTGCCGGTATTCTTATTGTAGTAGTATATCTCGCCTTCTTCAATGGCCGTGCGGCTCGACGCAATGGTCGCCTCCATCTCCTCAGGCGATTTCGGAAGCGGCGCTATTCGCCAAAGCTCGCCCCAGCGCCTGATCGCATCACGGACAGTCTCGTTCCTCGTGTGCAGAAACTTGATTTGCGTCTTGGACACCAGCGACTGCAATATTTCGTCCGCCTGAAATGCCAGTTCCATGTTCGCTGGATCAGGACGAATTAGGACTTGCCCCGGTTCGAAAATCAGATCAACGGAGGTATTGAACAATTCCTCCTCCTCGGCTTCGGTAAGCGCACCTTTGCCTGCGCCTTTACGCCGGTCGTTTATATAGTCCACGTAATGTAGCCGCTGCTGCGCGTGGATTCCCCGCAAAGTAACCAGTACCTTGTCACTAACAAATATCGTCCCAATCCTCGAGAACAACACCCCGTCTTCATTCGTTTTCAGCGGATGCTCGCCGATAATCCTAAGCTTATTATTCAATTTACTCACCTGTTCCCCGTATCTCGCTCTAAAAAAATATATTCCTGCGATAAGTTGCTAGGCCGTGATCACCGATTTTCATATATTCATACGGAAATCGGCTATAGAAAACAAACATCAAACAAAAACCGCCCGACGTCAAAACAATAAACGGTGCCGATCATAACAAAACGATTGCAAGGCCCGATCGGCCGTCCGGGGTTTGGATATTTGCTAGGCATTCTGAAACGCCTCCGCCCTGTCTTGATGATGACGCCGCAGGCTGCCGCAGACATGACGGCATAGACTGATTATCGATCTGTCGGCGATCTTGTAGAAGACCCTGAGTTTCTCTTTGCGTCTCACCAGAATTCCGGCCTCGGTAAGCGAATTCAACTGCCTCGACACATTGGCCTGGCCCTCACCGGTCAGCTCAACGAGTTCGGATACATTCCTTTCGCCTTCGTCCAACGCCATCAACAATTTGAGACGCGTGGGCTCAGATAAGACCTTGAATCTCTTGGCGACAAGTTCGATCGCCTCGTCCGACAAACGTAAGTTATCCTCGGTTTTTTGCATAATTCCGCGCTTAACGATTTGCAAACAGCGGTGTTTGCATTATTGTTACATTACTATATGTTCATATAATTTAAAACGATAAAATTGAGTTGAGTATGACGGTTGAAAAAGGAATTCGAGTATTGGCGGGGACTATGGTGCTTGTGAGCCTGGCCCTAGCGTATTGGGTCAGCTTGTATTGGTTGTGGCTGACAGTTTTTGTCGGCGCAAACCTCGTCCAGTCGGCATTCACAAACCTGTGTCCTGCCGAGTTTTTCCTCAGGAAACTCGGGTGCTCCGATAAAGACGATAGCCAAGCCGGAGGCTGCTGTTGCGGGTAGGCCGACAGCGTATTGAAAATTATCATTTTCGATCTGCGCCATGGCCTTTTGGTTCAGCTAAATGGCGGAATTTGCGTCCCGCGTTGAATGGCTACCTTTTGTCTTTGAGTAAAACGAAATCTCCTGATCAAATACATCCCAAGTTAAATCATCAGCATTAGTTAATATGAAACGCATATTACGAAGAATCGGTTTAATCATCCCCACCCTGGCGGCCTTCGGTATTCTCGCAGGATGCGGTGGACACCCGGAGCACCAGCCGGAATCGACAACGTTGGAAACGGCGACGGTTCAAGCGCAGACGGTTCATCGTGTAAATAGAACCGCCACAGAAGAGATTGTCGGCACTGTAGCACCTGAACTCAGCGCGCAGGTCTCCGCGAAGGTGTCTGGAACGGTATCGATGATGGATGCCATCCCCGGCAAACATGTGGAGGACGGCGACCTCCTGGTGCGAATCGAGGCCCGCGAAATTCAGGCAAGATACGAACAGGCACAGGCGGTTCTCGAGCGCGCCGTCAGCGACGCGGACAGGTTCGAGAAGCTATTGAACGATAACGTTATTACCCAACAGGAATTCGATGCCGTTAAAGAACGTGAGCGCGTCGCCCGTGCCTCGCTCGAAGAAGCACAGGCGATGCTCAGCTACACGAAAGTAAACGCGCCGTTTTCGGGAGTAATTACGGTCAAGTACGTAGACGTCGGCGACATGGCGGTGCCCGGAAAATCTTTATTCGAAATGGAAGACCCCACTAACCTGAGGCTCGAGGTGCATGTACCGGAAACTTTCGGCGGCAAACTGGAGTTAAACCGAAAACTCGATGTCAGCATACCGGCGATTAACGCCTCGATGCAGGGCGTAATCAGCGAGATTTCACCCTCTTCGGACCCGCGTAGCAGGACGTTCCTGGTAAAGCTCGATCTTCCGCAGATTGAGGGTTTACGCTCAGGACATTTCGGACGCGTGAAGCTGCCCCTGGCCGAGGTCGCGGCTATTCGCGTCCCGTCTTCGGCGGTTATTACAAAAGGACAAATGGAAACCGTGTTCGTCGTTGAAAACGAACACGCGGAAATGCGGCTAGTCAAGACCGGGAAAAATTTTGACGGCGAAGTGGAGGTAGTCGCCGGTTTAAACGAAGGAGAACAAATCATTGTCTCTGGAAACGAGCATTTGAAGGACGGTCAACCTGTCAGGATTAAGTCATGAACGATAGAGCTCCCCATAACACAAAAATGGGCACGGCCGGACAGATCGCCCATGCGTTTATTAAATCCAAGCTTACACCGCTGCTCATCATCACCTCGATTCTACTCGGAATAGGCGCGGTCATAATGCTGCCGCGCGAAGAAGAGCCGCAGATTAAGGTGCCGATGATCGATGTACTGGTGCAAATGCCCGGCGCCTCGGCAAAGGAAATGGAAGAACGCGTAACGCGGCCGATGGAAAAACTGCTTTGGGAAATCGAGGGTGTAGAATACATCTACTCCACCTCGAGCCCGGGGCAGAGCATGGTTATCGTACGCTTCTACGTCGGCGAAGACATCGAAGAAAGCCTGGTCAAACTGAACCAGAAGCTGCAGATGAACTACGACCGAATCCCTCACGGCGTTTCAAAACCGCTGATCAAACCGCGCTCTATCGATGATGTCCCGATCCTGAGTCTCACCCTCCACAGCTCCAAATATGATCATCTCACCCTCCGTAGACTTGTGGCGCAGGTCGATGACGAGGTTAAACAAATCCCGAGAGTCGCGGAGACCATGCTCATAGGCGGCTCCAAGCGCGAGGTACGCGTCGACCTAGACCCCGTCCGCCTGGCCGCCTACGACCTTACCCCGCTGGGTATAGTACCCATGATCCAGCAGGCCAACAGCCAATACATCCCGGGTGGGCTCACCGCCAACAACAAAGAGGTCATTGTCGAAACAGGCGGCTTCTTGGAAAACGCCGAGGATGTGGCAAACGTCGTCGTAGGCGTTTACATGGGCAAACCCGTCTATCTGCGCCAGGTAGCCGACATAACCGACGGGGGCGAGGAACCGTCACAATACGTCTTCTTCGGCGAAGGCGCCGCCGTATCGAAAACCTCGAACGAACAACCGGCGGTTACTCTTACCGTCGCAAAAAGGCCCGGCGCTAACGCTATAGATGTTGCCGATGAAGTGCTCCGCAAGGTCGAGACGCTCAAGGGCGTGATTATCCCTTCCGATATCAACGTTGATACCACGCGAAACTACGGTGAAACAGCGGCCGAGAAATCCAACGAGCTCCTCTTCCATATGCTCATCGCGGTGTTCGGCGTCTCGGCTCTTATTCTCCTGTTCCTCGGCTGGCGCGAGTCATTTGTTGTGGCAATTGCCATACCGTCTACACTCGCCCTCACATTGCTGGTATTCTACTTGTACGGTTATACACTGAACAGGATTACCCTGTTCGCACTGATATTTTCGATAGGTATCCTCGTAGACGACGCAATTGTTGTAATTGAGAATATAGTCCGCCACTATCACCTTCCAAAAAATCGTGAACGTGGCGTATTTGAGATAGCCGAAGAAGCGGTCAGCGAAGTCGGGAATCCGACGATACTGGCGACCTGGGCCGTTATAGCCGCGATAGTGCCGATGGCATTTGTCGGCGGATTAATGGGGCCGTACATGCGTCCCATACCCATCGGCGCCAGCGCGGCAATGTTCTTTTCACTCGCCATAGCCTTCATTGTTACACCTTGGGCGTCGGTAAGGGTGTTGAGAAAACCCGCAAAAATCCAGATGACCGATGAAAACATGGTGCACGGGCACGAAGAAGATTGGTTCACGCGACTCTACCGCAAATTCATGGCGCCGCTGATCTCGCATGTAATGTGGCGCTGGGCGTTCCTTATTTCTATCGTAATCCTCCTTTTAGGCGCAATGGCCCTGGTCGGTATCGGTTGGGTACAAGTCAAAATGCTGCCATTCGATAATAAGAGCGAGTTCCAGGTAATAATCAATATGCCCGAAGGCAGTGCGCTCGAGTATACCGCGCAAGCCGCCCGCGAGATCGGTGAAGTGGTAAGACGCGAACCGGAGGTCACCGACTATCAAACCTATATCGGAACCGCCGCCCCGTTCAATTTCAACGGCCTCGTCCGCCATTACTTTTATCGAAGCGGCGCAAACGTGGCCGATATCCAGGTCAACCTCCTGCCCAAGCACGACCGTGACGCACAAAGCCACGATGTCGCCGTACGCGTGCGACCCAAGCTCGCCGCCGTAGCCGAGAAATACAACGCCCGCATAGCCGTAGCGGAAGTGCCGCCGGGACCGCCGGTGCTACAAACTCTAGTCGCCGAAATCTATGGGCCGAACGAAGAAAGCCGGCTGGCGCTTACCAAGGAAATGATCAACGTCTTCAAAAACACCGACGGCGTCGTTGACACGGATTGGTACCTCGAGGCCGACCAACCGAAAGTGCGCTTTGTAGTGGATAAAGAAAAAGCCGCACTCAACGGTATCAGCACAGAAACTATATCCAAAACGCTCAGGATAGCAGTGGACGGATTATCCGTTGACCTGGTACATATGCCCAGCGAAAAGGAAGATGTAAACCTGCTCCTTAGTATTCCGCAATCCGCAAGAACCACTCCCGAAGACCTGCTCGGCATACGCGTCAGCTCCGGCGATGCCAACGCACTACCGGAACCGGTTGACCGTACCTCATCGGCGCTGGTGCCGCTCAGGGAATTGGTCAAACTCGAGGAAACAATCACCGACAAAAGTATCTACCATAAGAATCTCAAACCGGTTCGTTACGTCATCGGCGACGTGGCGGGTTCGATAGAAAGCCCCGTTTACGCCATCCTGGCGATGAACAAAAAAATCCATCAACTTAACGCTACCAACTACGGCGGCTCGAAAACCAACATCGAAATCTTCAACGCTAACCTACCCTTCTCAGACCAGGAACCTTCGATAAAATGGGACGGTGAATGGGACATAACACTGCGCGTGTTCAAAGACCTAGGGCTTGCATTCGCCGCGGTGCTCATCCTTATATATGTGCTCATGGTCGGATGGTTCCGTTCATTCATAACCCCTTTGATCGTTATGGCGGCAATTCCGTTCTCGCTGGTCGGCATCATGCCCGCACACGGATTGATGGACGCATTCTTTACCGCAACCTCAATGATCGGTTTCATGGCCGGCGCCGGTATAGTGGTTAGGAATTCGATTATCCTCGTCGACTTCATCGAGCTTCGACTAAAAGAAGGTATGCCCCTTGACGAGGCGGTCGTGGACGCCGGCGCCGTGAGATTCAGACCAATGCTCCTCACCGCCCTGGCTGTCGTGGTCGGCGCATCCGTCATACTTGCCGATCCAATTTTCCAGGGGCTCGCCATAGCGCTTATGGCCGGCGAAATCGCGTCACTACTAATAAGCCGGATGGCGGTGCCGGTGCTTTATTACATGGCCAACAAGAAATTAATGTCTCGACATAAACACGAATAATAGAATCTTCCATAGATCGCATAAATCGCGGCACTGTGGCTGTTATGGAGAAACATTAAACCCCGGGGGCATATGCGTATTTGCATATACTTTTCTCGCTTATCCTCGGCGCAAAAAGCACCACGATTCGGAGTGTTCCTGAATTGACTATCGAATCCGGTCCGAATCGATTGGAACAGCATCCAACTTGCCCTTGATTCATTCTATCCTTAGTTTAAAGAACATCATTTGATGCTCATGTATCGGGAAGATAGCGGGGCTGGTCTGATCGCTCAGTCTCCAAGGCCCTGTAACCGAGGTCGATGTCTCGAGCTGATAATCGCCTCCCCACTCTACAGTAACTATACCGTCGGATCGTGATATTTTTAGATCATGCCCCGGTAACTCATATATTTCTTTATCGCCACGAATGGTCACTATCCGCTGAGCTCCATCCTTGTAAAACACTTCTTTGCCATTGAAGGTGTTCGTTCCTTGTGCATCAGCAGGTACACGAACTTCATAAGTGATTTCTATATGGTTTGAAGAAGCCTCCAACCACGAAAACTCTATGGTTCCTGTTGCACCCGGTTCCGGTTTGCTCGGCTCAACGGACGCGCTTATCACCTTCTTGAAGCTCCATCCTTCAGGCAAAGTTTCTGTTATCGTATACGGAGCTGCAATTGCATTGTTATTGTAATTAATTGTTAATCCCACTTTTACGGTTTCACCGGGTGTATAATATCGAGGCAATCGCCGGAGAATAGGATTTTCGCTCTTTTTAACAATTATATCGAATGTGACCGCATCAGTGAGCACAGGCTCGCCGTCGTCTGTTACCTCGATTGTTACGCTGTTCGTCAACGGCCCCTGCGCCTCCGTCGGCGTCCATGTAAACTCGCCGGTATCCGGACCGATCACAGCAGCCGTAGGCGCGCCTTCGCTAAGACCAAATGTCAGTGTCTGCGATGGTTCATCCACATCCGTAGCCGCGACGGTGAATGTGAGCATCGTCTCTTCGTCAACGGTTTGATCAGCAACAGGCTCAATCTCCGGCGCCTCGTTGACCTCACTGACAACCACCTCAAACGTTACCGAATCACTGAGGACTGGTTCGCCGTCGTCTGTTACCTCAATCGTTATGCTGTTCGTAGACGGCCCCTGCACCTCTGTCGGCGTCCATGTAAACTCGCCGGTGCTCGGGTCTACCGCAGCACCTGTAGGCGCGCCCTCACCAAGACCGAAGGTCAATGTCTGCGCTGGTTCATCCACGTCCGTAGCCGCAGCGGTGAATGTCAGCATCGTCTGTTCGTCAACGGTTTGGTCTGAAACCGGCTCAACCTCCGGCGCCTCGTTGACCTCACTGACAACCACCTCAAACGTTACCGAATCACTGAGCGCTGGCTCGCCGTCGTCTGTCACCTCGATTGTTATGCTGTTCGTCGACGGCCCCTGCGCCTCGGTCGGCGTCCATGTGAACTCGCCGGTGCTCGGATCTACCGCAGCACCCGTAGGTGCGCCTTCGCCAAGACCGAAGGTCAACGTCTGATCAGGTTCATCCGCATCTGAAGCGGCAGTAGTTAAATTGAATTCCGTGAGTTCAATTATCGTTTGGTCTTGAATTGGATCAATTACAGGCGGATTATTTGTCTTTACATCTAATATTACCACCTCGCTCCAGTTATTCGTCTCATCCAACTCATGAATAACGTTTAAATTATCCACTTTAGCGGCAAGGTAATACGTGCCCGGGCTCTTTGGCACAGTGAATGTTGATATGCGTGTCTCATTCGTGCCGGCGGCAAGCTCGTTTAATGCGAACTTCGCAATTTCCCAGTCAATATCTTCCTCAAACTGTTCGTCTACTGACAAATACAGCGTCGTATCCCATCCGGTTGATTCGTCATCTGCTACCGCATTTGCAGTCCCGATGTTCTCTATAGTAATATCCAGATTTAGCTTCTCACCCGGTTGTGCGTCAATAGCTTGGCTTATTGGATTTGATACAACTAAATCCGAACAAGGCACAGGGAAACTGCGTTCTACTTCCACGTGTCGCTCATTGCCCATAGTACGATATATTAATTGACCGATTAATTGTTCATCTCCTGAAGCATCGGATGGTACAGTAACTTCGTAGCTTAAGGTTATCGGAAATTCCGGCACGGATATCCATGCAAACTTGAGCTTACCGGAAGCGTCGCTCAACGGCGAGACCGCCGGATCCGGCATGCTGGTTATTGCTTTGAAATTCCAGCCTTCGGGAATCTCATCGGTAAACGCCAGGGCTGTGATATCATCTCCATGGTAATCCACGGTCACCGATACTTCCAATGTGCCTTGAATGGGATATGTATCCTGCGAAAATTTATGTTCGACTGTCGTTTCATGATTTGACATGCGCATTTGTAAATTTCCCGATTCTTCCGGTCCGGGCGCAAAACCGTCTTCGGTTTCAGCTTCATGATGATAACCGTCACAGTTATAAAACTGGATAAGCCGCGTTAATTCAGGTGAGAGCTGAATCTTCCAATCCTGCGGATCATAGTCTGAGTCATGTGGTTGGCCGTTATCGGAGCCTAATCCCGGCGCATACTCATCATCGGTATCGGGTGCCACGTGGTAGCCATCGCTGTTATATAAGCGGACAACCCGTTTTAATTCAGGCATGAGTTGTATTTGCAAATCTCGATTCGTGTCGGCGCTGTGGAAAATGTATTCTTCAATTTCCTTATTACCACTTATAGGTACTAAATGTTTGGCACCTCTCGTGTAATAAGACATTAGACCGTTAAATGTCTGCATCCCATTCTCGTCGTCAGGTACACTCACCTTGTAAGTAAGAGTTACGAAGTTTGAGGAAGTCTCCAACCAAGAAAACTCTATGGTTCCAGTTGCGCCCGATGCCGGCTTGCTCGGCTCAACCGACGCACTTGTTACCTCTTCAAAGCTCCAACCCTCAGGCAGAGTTTCCATCACCTCAAATGGAACTATACTATCTCCTCTACCACAGTTAATTATTAGAGTGACTTCTACACTTCCACCGGGTGCATAAAATCGAGGGAGTGTTCGCGAAATGGGAGTATCATTTTCGCTGACGACCACCTCAAACGTTACCAAATCACTGAGCGCGGCCTCGCCGTCGTCTGTCACCTCGATCGTTATGCTGTTCGTAGATGGCCCCTGCGCCTCTGTCGGCGTCCATGTGAACTCGCCGGTGTCCGGGTCTACCGCAGCTCCGGCAGGCGTGCCTTCACCAAGACCGAAGGTCAATGTCTGCGCTGGTTCATCTACATCCGTGGCCGCGGCGGTGAATGTGAGCA
>JAIPKD010000102.1 GCA_021733835.1 Verrucomicrobiota bacterium | reverse complement strand
ACAATGCTGAATGTGCGGACGGCGTACGCGGATACATTGTTGGCGCAGCAGCAAATAAAGGTGCAGGAGGCGTCCGTGGAACTTCTGCGACGCGAGCTCGAAGACACGAACAGGCGGTTCGAGGCCGGGACGGTACCGCGGTTCAATGTCGTTGGTAGAGACTCGATAGACAGGTTTCCGCAATCGGCGCCCATTCCCATTGATTATCCTAACAAGAGCTGGTGGATGGAGGTGCGGTCGGTTCAGTCCATATTCGAAGGCGGCAAGATCATATCCTCGCTGAAAACCGCGAAACTCTTGAAGGAACAGGCGTATTTGAATCACAGGACGGTTGTGGCGGATACAATGCTGAATGTGCGAACGGCGTACGCGGATACATTGTTGGCGCAGCAGCAAATAAAGGTGCAGGAGGCGTCCGTGGAACTTCTGCGGCGCGAGCTCGAAGACACGAACAGGCGGTTCGAGGCGGGGACGGTACCGCGATTCAATGTTCTCCGCGCCGAGGTGGAAGTGGCAAACGCCAGGCCGGGGTTGATCCGCGCCAAAAATACGTTGCGCATCGCCAAGCATAACCTAGCCAACCTGCTCGGATACCACGTGCCGGAGACGGTTTTGGAAGACATACCAATGAGCCTCACCGGTGAGTTGACGGCCGAGGATTTTGACGTCGACATGTCTGAGGCGATCGCAGAGGCCCTCGAGCGCCGCACCGAACTCGCAGCGCTCGAAAAAGCCGTCGAGCTGGGTGAGCAAAAGATTGTTACGGCGCGCGCGGGGTATCTTCCGAGTATCCAGGTATTCTCCGGTTACGGGACGCAAAGTTCGAGGTACTACACGGACTTGACGGAAGAGGTGCATGGTTGGTTCGCAGGCGCTCAACTTTCGTGGAATATTTTCGATGGATTACTCACCAAAGGCAAGGTCGACGAGGCCAAGGCGAATTACCGGAAGGCCAAGGTGTCGCTCGATGACATAATGCGGAAGATCGAACTCGAGGTGAGAACCGCATACTCCAATTTCAGGGAAGCACAGGAAGTGCTCGAGTCCCAGAAGAAAGTTCAAGAGCAAGCCGAAGAAGCGTTGCGCTTGGCAAAGGTCAGAAACGAAGCCGGCACCGGCACGCAACTGGATGTATTGGACGCGCAGACATCGCTGACCCAGGCGCGCACCACTCAGATTCAGGCATTACGGGATTACACAGTAGCGCGCGCGAAATTGGAACGAGCAATAGGACAAACACTGGTTCAGAGCGGCATGGATAATTAGCAAACGCTCCGCCGCCCACTGTGAAAAACCTGTTCAAGATTAAGTCCGCGGAGAGTAAGGCCTTATTCCGCGGACTCGTTCTTTTGAACATGACAAAGCTCGGTTATCCGAAGAGGCTTTACGACGCTGAATGAAAAGGCCGTCCGTAATAATAATCTTTCTTACCGTTTTCTTCGATCTCATCGGATTCGGAATCGTGATGCCGTTACTCCCGCTATACAGCGAGAAGTTCGGCGCAAGCGGTTTCGAATTAGGACTGATAATAGCGTCGTTCTCGATCATGCAACTCTTTTTCTCGCCCATCTGGGGGAGGATATCCGACCGCATAGGCAGGCGTCCGGTACTACTGCTGAGCATATCAGGGGGCGTCCTGGCGTATATAATCTTTTCGATCGCTTCCATGATATCCGGGAAGACCGGTATGTGGCTCTTACTGGCATCGCGCAGTTTCGCCGGGATGTGCGGCGGCAACATCAACGTAGCGCAGGCGTACATAGCGGACATCTCACCGCCGAAAGACCGTTCGGCGCGCATGGGGCTGATAGGCATGGCGTTCAGCCTCGGATTCATCCTCGGCCCCGCCCTCGGGGCATTCAGCGCGAAATGGGGGTTGTCCGCCCCCGGCTGGGTCGCCGCCGGTATTTGCTCAACAAACCTGATCCTCGCATTTTTCATCCTGCCCGAGAGCAGGCGCGGCGGTTCGTCCAAGGCCCCGCAGCCGCCTACTTTGGTTCAATGGATACAAACATTGAAACACTCGAATATCCGGCTCCTTATTATATTATTCTTTCTCGCCACATTCAGTTTCACATGTTTTGAGACAACCCTTGCCCTGCTGGCGCAGCGTATGTTCGACTTCGACCGGCAACACGTCGGATATTTATTCACCTTTACCGGTGTGATATCGGCGATAATCCAAGGCGGGCTTATTCGGAGGCTGGTATATTATTTCGGTGAACCGAAATTGATATTCCTGAGTTTTATAACTTTGGGCATCGGGCTTGCCTGCCTGCCGCACATGGGAAAACTGCCGTTGTTCCTGCTGGCGCTGGGGATAATGGCCGTCGGTTCAAGCACGAACCGTCCGCCGCTGTTCGGAATGGTGTCCTTATACTCGCCCGCGGACGAACAAGCATCAGTCCTCGGCGTTGCGCAAAGCGCGGGGAGCCTGGCGCGCATTGTTGGGCCCGTGTTCGCCTCGACCTTGTTCATTCAATTTCGCCCCGCCCTGCCTTACTGGATATGCGGCGGTATAGCGCTTTTCTCCGCGTTCCTGGCGAGGAGATACCTCATTGATCCAAAAGCGCGTCGTTCGTAAAGGGTTTCGGGATCCATACCGCCTCAGCAGTAGAGGACTATTTCCTGAATTATCAAAATGTAATTAGGCGAACGTGAATAATCAATCTATCGAGCGCGGCTGAGCTGAAAGCCAGCCGCAGCAGTCTCGAAAAACCGTTGCATCCGGTAATCGAATAAAGCCCTGGCCTTCCGATCTCAGACCACTCAACAGCTAAACAACTCAACGCGCCCTTGGCTAGAGATTGTTCATACCTTGCCCCGTTAGGGGCAAAATATTTATAGCCACACCCGCCACACAAATCCATAAGTCCCTTTAGGGACGTGATATTTAATCCCTAACGGGATTTTGAAAGGCAAAGGCACTTGGTAATCGAATAAAGCCGTAGCCTTCGAAGCCGCTGCGGCTGATCCTTCGGACACAGCCGCGTTCCGTACCTCCCCCGTTCACGTTCGCGTTCCCGTTCACGTAAATTCGAAATCATAAGCACGAAAATCCGAAACAACGGAAATCGAGTACGAGTACATGAACGGGAATGGGAGAAATAAGTCCGGGGTGATATATATATCTGTTGATCACCTTGATGATGTCGGTGACATTTGCTATTCGCGCCTATATACTCGTGGGCGGCTATGGGAATTCCAACGCGAATCCGGGCGTTTACAACTGTAATGAAATCGCCGAGATTAAAGAAAATAGTCAAAAGAGCGACGCGATGGTTATTAATCGTGGGCGTCTGCATCGTTTTATTTCTTGTCTGCCTGCCGCTGTGGTTTCCGGTTACAGCGCGACTCGCGCTATCGAGATGCAATGTCGAGTACGATTCGGTGAAGATGTCCGGTTACAAAAGGCTGGTACTCGAAGGAGTACAATACCGGTCGCCTTCGATTTTAGTGGTAATCGGACATGCAGACATTGCCCAGCCGGTTGTATGGGGATGGAGTTGTATTTTTAAACCAAAAACTCCGGCGTCGGCCGACCGTCTTCTCGTATGCAAGGACTGGTCGATCGTGATAAACGAAACCGGCACCGAACCAAGAACCAAGCCGGCAACAGACGCATCCGCACACGCCGTCTACGAAGATATTCGGAAATACTCGGAACTGGTCAACAAGTGGGCACATTCAATATCGTTCCGGAACGGCGCGCTTCACGCGGGCGCTAATAAAGTTATCATACCGGAACTCGACTTGCTCGGCGGCAGACTGAGCGGCAAGGCGGTCATACCCGGTCTTGATCAAAGCATCGAGTTCACAGGCCGGATCGCCGACGAATCAGTCGTCGAAGCGCATGTTGACCCTCTGGGACTGAACGCCGAATTGAAAGCACAGTCAATCTCGAATGTACTGAACACGGAATTGACGGCAAGCCTCGGGCCCGATCAAATTTCGTGCAAGACGAGCTTCAGCAAGAACGGCGTTGTACCGGTCAGCGGCAAGCTCGATGCGCCGCGTTTGCGTATTCCCGAGACGGCGCTCCGAATCCCGGGGTTTTCGGAACCGGCGTTGAGTCTAAATGGTAATTGGTTGTCCAATAGCTTCGACATCGACCTAAGCTTCGCCGCAAAGACCACTTCTCTACTACCCGTCGCCGACAGCACCGTCACCGCGGCTTTACAAGCAAATGGAGACTTGGACGAAATCGAAATAACCGCGGTCGACGCAACACTCGGCGGATCGCGTCTATCACTCGACGCGCCGTTGGTTATCGATCTTAATGAGCAATACATCGCGAAAGAGTCCTCCATAAACCTCGCCCTGGCCCTCTCAGACCTATCGATACAAGGGCTCGATGGCGTTGTTCTTGGAAAAACTTCGATAAAGCGGGCGCCGCTGCTCGAGCCGGAAATTGCGCTTGCGGCAAGCGCAACGAACCTAACCGCCTTCGGCATGGATATCCATGAATTCAATATCAGCGCGGATGCGAACCGGAATACCGTGGATATCAAAGACTGCGCGATTCAAATGGCCGGCGAATCCTCCGTGACAACAGAAGCAAAGCTCGATCTAAGAACACTCTCGGTCGCAGATGGAAGCCTCGTCGGCGGTCTGACTCCGGACGCCTTCAAAGGTGTATTACCCGCGAACATTAATTTCGAAAAAGCAATCATCAACACGGAATTCGAAGGTCCTTTGAAAAGTATCCGCCACCACGGCGAGCTGCGGATAAGTCAAATCAATTATCCCCCCGTCAAGCCCTTGGACTTCGCAACAAAATGGAACGGCATAGCCGCCGAGTTCGAAAACCTCGATGCCTCGATCAAGACGACGAATGCTACGATCCTTGTTCAAGCCGCCGGTGTGGTCGGCAACGGAATATCTTCCAGCATCAAACGTTTTGAAGTTTCCACGGATACCAACCAATTAATGCGCCTCACAACTCCCGCCGGACTGGTCATCGGCAACAGCGGGGCGCACGGCTTTTCCGGAGAACTAACCAATTTTAACCTGGCGGGCTCCGACTCGGCCCTTTCGCTGAACGCCCGAATCCAATGGCCGGATCAAGCGGAAGTCAAATTTGATTCCAGGCAATTGAGTGATTCGTTTCTGAAATTATTTATTACTAATAATTTGCCCTTATTCGAGTTCAACGAACTGTCTTTTAATACAAAATGGGATAACGGCCCCGCCGATTGGGGGTTTCACGCAAAGGCAACGTTCTCGATGCCGCCCATCGACCAAGCGTCGGCGGGCGTCGACATATCAGGCGGCGCGGGCGGCCTGCGAATCGATGAGATAACACTATCCACTCCGGCCGGGCAAATCCTGTCCGCACAAGGCCTCGCTCCCGTTGTCTTTAATCCCGCTTCCTCGAACCTGTTTCACGTGTACGAAGAGCATCCGTTGAAATTCACCGCCGACATTAAGTCCGTCCCACTTCAATCGGCCGTCAAGCGATTATCCGGTGTTCAACTGGAATCGCCGCGATTCAATCTGGACATGAGCGGCACACCGGCGTCGCCCACCGGTAAATTATCATTCAATGCCGACGCGGCGGTCTTATCGGATGAATCACCTAAACTGCCCGACATCGGCAGCATTAATCTCACCGCCGCATTCGACGAAAAAAGCGCGAAGATCGAGCGATGCACCGTCATGCTGGCCGACACACCGCTCAGGCTCAATGCCGAACAACCGCTCGGCTCGGGATACTGGTCGGCGCTTACGAAGGGATTCAAGCCGCCCGACTGGCGGGCGGCAACGGGGAGCCTCGAGTTTCAAGGCTTCGCCGTCTCGAATATCGTGTCCTTGGCGCCGGAGGTACTCTCGCCCCAAGGGCGACTGGACTTATCGGCCGAGCTGCATACAGGCGGCGAGATTACCGGCGCCCTCGTACTAACAAACCTCTCCACGCGCCCAATACCACCGCTGGCGCCCGTTCAAGACCTCCACGGCACGGTTGTCCTTAAAAACAGGCGTATGGAATTGGAGGAACTGTCCGGCTCACTCGGCGGCAGCCGGTTCCAGGTATCCGGCTTCGCCGAACATACAGAAGACGGCGCTGCCGCATTCTCCGTTAACCTGTTAGGGACAAACCTTCCGCTGGCGCAAGCGCCGGGCATGATCCTCAGAGGTGATCCGAACATAACCGTCACCCAAACCTCATCCGCTCCTGCAGAGATCAGCGGCGTATTGAACCTTCACGACTGCATGTTTCTCAGCGACCTGAAAAGCCTGGTTTCCGGGGGTGTCGCCTCGCCCACACGGCGGCCGCCTTACTTCAGCATAACCGCGCCGCCGCTTAACGAATGGAAACTAGACCTCGAGGTCAAAGGCGACGAATTTATCAGGGTCAAAAACCCGTTCTTTATCGGTGTCGCCTCAGCCGACTTCGACCTCAGCGGCACACTCGAAGAACCCGTCGCCCTCGGTGAAGTCAAGCTCGACTCGGGCGTTATCAACTTTCCGTTCGCCAATATTCAAATTAAACAAGGACTGATCATGCTCACGCTCCGGGACCCATACCGGCCGCAACTCAATATCCAAGGCGAATCACGCTGCTTCGGGTACAACATCAAGCTCGATGTCTCCGGCGACGCCGAGCAACCGGCGGTTAAATTCTCATCGACGCCGCCGCTGAGCTCGGAGGAAATCCTCCTAATGATCACCGCCGGGGAGATACCCAATAGGAGCGGATTCACCACCCGGGGGAAACAAACCAGCCGCATAGCAATGTTCCTCGGAAAAAGCTTGTTGTCCGACCTCGGCTTCGGCGGCGGTTCAGACAGACTCGTCATCCGCTCGGGCGAAGATATATCAACCGAGGGCCGCGAGACATATTACATCGAATACATGCTCAGTGATAAATGGTCATTGATCGGCGAATACGATAGATTCGGCAACCTCAACGCGGGACTCAAGTGGAATGTATTAAGTAAATAGAGTGGATGTTTACAATCAAATGCTTATACCGGATTCCAGTTTAATCTTTGTTACCACCGCGGCGCTGGCGGGCTTGATTTTATTAACCGTACGCCGCACACCGGCATGTTATCGGCGTTTCTTTTATCTGCTTGCGCTGATTGCATTTCCCGCCGCCTGCTTAAACGAATTTACTCCGACGGTTCACGCCGCCGCGGAACAACTGCAGGAAGAATCCGAAGAATATGAACCCGCCGATCTTGAGATAAGCGGTTACGGTCTCTTCGGAAATAGGAAATTATCGCAGACGCTAAAACTGCTGGACACTGGGGGACAGAAGCCGGAATTCTTTGATGCTGATTACCTTGAGGACGCGGTTATCCTGATCTTTAATAAGCTTAAGAGCGACGGATATCTCAGTCCCACCGTCAAGCTCGAATCCGATCTGGTGGACGGCGGTTTATTTGTCCGGGAATTCCGCGAGGCCGTGTTCGGCGAGATTCCCCGCACGATACAGGCCGTCCGCGCACATTTCACCGTAAACGAAGGCATACTGTATTATTTCAAGGATATCTATTTCAGAGGTCTGGCATCGATAACCGAGGCGGAAGCCGTCAGGTTCTTCGTCACACAGGACTTCCTGTTCAAGCTGAAGGGGACGCGAATTTACTCGCCTGATCGCCTTAAATCCGGGACGCAGAATCTGGTCGAATCCCTTCATCGCCTCGGTTACGAAAACGCCTCCGCCACGGTAACGCGGCTCGATGTCAACCATAAGACCGGCGCCGTTGAGGTCGTAATCGAGGTAAACGAAGGGCCGATCTCTATCATACGCCACGTGCGTGAATCCGTGTTTTGGGAGCAATCCGGCGAGCCGGAAAACGTCGAGCACGAAATCGACCAAGCGCCTTACTCGCTGTTCTGGCAACAGGATTTCATACGCAATCTCAGGAACAGCTATTACGCTCAAGGCTATGCGGAAACCGATATCAAGGTCGATAAAATCGAGCGTACTCCCGAAGACGGTACCAACTGGGTGAACCTATTCCTCGAGGTGAGAACGGGGACGAAAGTGTTCCTCGGCGAGGTCACCTTCGAAGGTCATGAAAAGACCAAAGAATCACTTATCCGCTCTAGGATCAAAATGGAACCCGCACAACCGTTGAACAGGATTCAAGCCGAACAGGGACGCTATAGCCTATCGCGATTGGGTGTCTTCGAATCGGTGGACTTGGCATTCGAGAAAAATAAGCCGCACCGTTGGGATGTGCGGTATGATCTTGAAGAAGCGAAGACGACCGACTTGAGCCTGCTTTTTGGTTTCGGCAGTTATGAACTTCTTCGAGGCGGCTTCATCCTGTCTCAACGCAATATTTGGGGCTTGGCCCACAGCT
>JAIPKD010000101.1 GCA_021733835.1 Verrucomicrobiota bacterium | reverse complement strand
GAGCGCGAGTAGTGCGTCGTCTTTACTCATGCCGAGGCCGTCATCGGTGACACGGATCAGTTTGCGTCCGCCGGTTTGAATTTCTACGTCGATATTCTTGGAGCCTGCGTCGAGGGCGTTTTCGATGATTTCTTTGACGACGCTGGCGGGGCGTTCTACGACTTCGCCGGCGGCGATTTGATTGGCGACTTGTTCGGATAGAATTCTGATTCTGTTCATGTAATTATCCGACGATGCCTGGATTAGGTGTTCGGGCCGTGGATGCGGGGTTATCCGGTGTGCTTATCCGAATCTTCCGACTTGGGCAGAGGGAGACCGAACGCGAAGACCGCGCCGCCGTCGGGCCGGTTCTTTGCGTTGATCCACCCGTGGTGATCTTCGACGATCTTTTTACAGATCGAGAGGCCGAGTCCCGTCCCGTGTGATTTACCGTATGTTGCGAACGGTTCGAAAAGGTGGTCGAGTATTTCGTTTGATATTCCGTCCCCATTGTCTTCAATGTAAGTCACCACTTCTCTTGGGAGCAATTCAAATCCGATCGTAATTTCGCCGCCGCCGGGCATTGCGTCTACTGCATTACTGATGAGGTTTTGGAGCAGGTGTTGAATCCGCCGCGGGTGCATAAGGAGGTCGACATCCGGCGTGGGATTCTTGAGGCATAGCGAGATGGAGTTGTTTCGGATTTCCGTGCCGATAGTTTTGAGGAGGTTTTCGATCAATGACGGATAATGGATTTTGGAAAGGATGCTTGGTTCTTTACTGCCGCGCGTGAATTCGAGGAGTTCGTTTACCATTCCCGTAAGCCGCTCGATTTGCTCGTGAATACGCTTGGCGGATAATGCGCGCTGTTCGGGCGTCGCAGCGTCGGCGTTGCTGATATCGGTGGCGACGCCGATTATGCCCAGGGGGTTTTTGAAATCATGGACGATTGACGCGGCGAGTTTGCTGACCAGCGAGAGGCGCTCGGTTTTCAGTACTTGGTTGATGTATTGATGATTGAATTCGCGCATGCGCAGACTGATTTGCTTGGTTATGGCGATGGCGAGCCTCGGCGAACGTGAGAGGAGGGCTTCTACCGATTTGCGGGGGAATAACAGAGCCTCGAGATTTGTATCGGCTATGGCGCTTGCCGACCGCGGTTCCAGGTCGACGAGCGCCATTTCTCCGAACACCTCGTCGGGGCCGAGGGTCTTTATGGTCAACTGATCCTTTTGCTCGGTTTCGACCTGGATCAGGACTTTACCTTTCTTAATGAGATAGAGTCCGTCGCAAGGTTCGCCTTGAGTAAAAATGAGTTTGCCCGCCGGGATTGATTTAGATTCCGCAGCTCTTTCGAGTGTGTCGAGTTCTTCATCCGGCATGTCTTTAAATAAATCAATTGAACTGAGGTTATGCATATTATCGATTTTATTTCTGTGCTTGAGCCGGATTACTCCCGTCGGATTCCGTATTGCGTACGTCCTGGTTTCGGTTGAGGAACATACGGTAAATTATCGTTTATCCCCGAAAAACGTGGTGACCGATCCGCCGGGTGCGTTGTAAACGATTCGGTTTTCCTCGAGTTCAAACGCGCCTATGTCGTCGTAGAGGTCGTTTTCATTGTTAGTTGTTCTGAATGCGTGGAATGCCTCGGAAGCGGTGCCGCTTATCTCGACCGCGATCTTCTTGGGCGAGTTGCTGATGTTGGTTACAATGAATGCGTCGGGGTGTGAGGTCTTGTTTTTTGAAAAAGCTATCACCGCGATCTCGGAGTCCATGGCGGTGGTGTGCGCGACCGACATCCCTGGTTGTCCGGCCCTGGTTATTTGTTTATAGAAGTAATATCCGCGCCGGACGTCGTAAGTCCCGTCTTCGTGCACGTAGAATGCGCAGCCCGGATTCGGATCGCCTTTCACCCATTGCGTTGGGCGTTGAATACCCGCCCATGGCGTGATGCCGTTTACCTTCGCGGTGTAGATATTGCCGTGCATCTCCTTTATGTTTTCGGCGTCCATATTGCTCCAGCTGGTCGAGGTGACCCAAACGTGTAGCTCAGGGCGCTTGCTGCGCAGCAGATCGATTCCGGTGCTTTTATGCTCGCCGAACCAGCGTCCGTACGAGCCGCTGTAAAAACCGTGCGAGGTGATCAGACCCAGGTTGTCCAGCGCCGCGCTGTCGTACGCAATGGCCGATGCGTAGCCCCAGGTGCCGAACCTGTACCAGTTCGTGGTCTCGCCCGGCGTGACCTCGACGTCGCTGAGCCCGGCTTCTTCCAACATGTCTGGCAGCATTTTAATGAATTCTACTACCTGCTCGGGCGGCCAGAACAGATTGTAATCGTGTCCGGGCCAATCGGTGATTCCCTCTTCGTTCCATCGGCGCCAGTCTTCGCCTTCGTTATGGAGTGAGATATATTTCACGGGAAATCCCTCCTTCTCGCGGAGGAATTTGACCCAATCGATTATGTATGCCGCAAGGTCGTCTTTGAATTCAGGGTCGAGATCGCGTCCCCTGAATGTCTTTTGCTTGGTCATGAATCCCGGCGGCCCGTATAGGGTGGTGATAATCGTTAGGTTATCGCCGCGGGCACGGGTCTTTTTCAGTCCTTCACGAACGAAAAAACGCATGTTCTTGGTCGTGTTGACGTGATCGAACTCGCCACCCGGTGCCGCTTGATGGAACGGGTCGAGAAACATTTTGACGATACCGACCTTTAATCCGTCCTCGCCGAATATCATGTCGATGATTTCCCCCTTTTCCTTGGTGTCCAACAGACTGAAGCCGCCGTAGTCCTGGGGATCGTCCACCGGATTCCTGGTTTGAGCGGTTTCGACGTAATTGAATCCGAATCCGTCCCATGCCCGGAGCTTTTTCGAGAAGTCAACCGTCGCCCTGACCGCCGTGAAGCCGAGTTCCTGGGCGTAGCTCGTGGAAGTGTCACCCCTAAATACGGCTGCAGTTAATACTACTAATAAAACGGTGTATCGTATGATTATCGTTTTATTCGCATACGGAAATTCTCGAGTTTTCATAATAGCGATCCTTTTCTGGATGAAAGCTTCGTCGCTTGAGTCTCCGTTCTTTTTAGCCGTTGAAGGTTTGTTATGCAATTATTATTTGGCGATTGAGACCACGCGGAAACCACGGAAGGGGAATAAAGGAACCACGAAATACACGAAATTTTATTTAGAACGACCTGCTAAAAATGAAAACAGCTGAGGCGATCGCGACCGGCGAATTAGGAAAGATTGACCGGATCAATTTTATGGCAACATTTTCAGGGCCACGCTTGTTATATCGTCTTCTTGGTTGGAATTACCTGTAAATTCACGGACTGCGTGGTAGAGGGAGTTGACTATTTCACGTGCGCTCTTGTGATAATTGGCGCGGGTTACCTCGAGGATTTTTTCGAAGCCGAAGAATTCGTTGTTTGGAGATATGGCCTCTTCGATGCCGTCGGTCATAAGGATTATCGAGTCGCCGGATTCGAGGGGCGGCAATTCCACTGCGTTGTAATGCGCGTCCGGTTGAATACCAAGCGGGAGGCCCGTTCGCTCCAGCCTGGATTTGATCCGCCCCTTTGAGTCTAAGAGGAAACCCGTTGTGTGACCTGCATTGGCGTAAGTGATCGATTTGCTCCTGTGATCGATCTTTACGAATAGTAGTGTGACGTAGCGCTCGGGATCGATGTCCTCGGCGAGAATGCGGTTTGCGCGGTTAAGGATGTCTCCGACGTCGGCGCGGTTGCGGGCGAGTATCCTGAGGTACGCCCGCGTCTCCGCCATGAGCATTGCGGGGCCTACGCCATGGCCTGTGACGTCGCCGATGACGATTCCGAGGCTGCCGTCGATCATGGGTGGGTAATCGAAGTAATCCCCGCCCGTGGCGTCGGCGGGGTAGGATGCGCCTGCGATGTCGATTTTGGGAAATACCGGCGATGTTTGGGGGAATAAGCGTTGTTGTATTTCGCGTGCTACACGAAATTGTTCCTGGGTCTCGTGGAGTTTTTGTTCGGTGAGGCGTCGTTCGGTTATATCACGGATGAACGCGACTGTGCGGTTTTTTCCGTGCAACTCCATTTCGCTGAAGGCGATTTCGACTATAATGGGTGTTCCGTCTTTCTTCAGGGCCGTTGTTTCAACCCTACGGCCCTTAATCGATTTTGTTTGATTACCGAACCATTGCCGCTGTGGTTCAAGTGGTTTTTCCTGTTCAGACGACTGTAGGATCGAAATGTTTCGGCCTATAAGCTCCTCCGGTTTGTATCCGAATACGGATTCGACTGCTGGGTTTGCGAATTGAATCCTGTTTTCGTGGTCGATGATCAGTACCGCGTCGGTCGATGTTTCCCATAGCGATCGATAGTGCAACTCGCTTTCGATTAACGCCTGCTGTGTGTGTCTGCGGGATTCGCGCATGGCAGACTCGCGGAGTTCGCGTTCCACCGCCACAGTGAGCCGCGCGAGGTTGCCCTTCATCAGGTAATCATGGGCGCCGGCCTTCATGGCGGCGACCGCGGTGTCTTCACCGATCCCGCCTGAAACTATAATGAACGGTATATCGCTGCCGTGTTCTTGCGCTATTTTCAACGCCTCGGGCGCGCTGAACTCGGGCATGTTGTAGTCCGCGAGGATGACATCCCACTTTTTATTGTTAAGCGCCTCCTTCATGTCCTCGGAAGTTTCTACGCGCCGGAAGTCGGGGGCGTATCCGCTTTTCCGGAGGATACTGACCAGGAGGCGCGCGTCCAGTTCCGAGTCTTCGACAATAAGGACGCGCAGAGGTGTGCGGCCTGAATTTGTATCTGTGCGGTGCTCGCTCATACAGTGGGCGTTATTTTGGACTATACAGAGTATCCATGCATAATAAAAAAACCGCCTTGTGTTGGAAGATCAATCAATCATTTTCAGGCGAATTGAACCATAATTGAATCTCGCGCTCGACCGATTCCGGCGAATCCGCGGCGTGGAGGAGGTTGTACGTGGCGCGATCTTCGGAATCGGCGAAGGGGATCGAGTCGGAACTCAAATCGCCGCGTATTGTTCCCGGAGGAGCGTCGAGTGAATCGGTGGGGCCGATGATACTGCGCGCCTTGGCAACTGCATTGATGCCGCTGAGTATGAATAGGATGATGGGTTTACCGGCCAGGAAACGCACGCTGCGTTCGAATGCCGTGGGCTTGCGCTCTTTTAGTTCGGCGTAATGCTTTTCAAGCAGCGGCCGATCCGGTCGGAGAAAGCGGCTGTTCTCGATCCTTAATCCCGCCTTTTCAAATCTGCCGAGAACTTCTCCAACCATTCCGCGTTCTATTGCGTCGAATTTAAGAAATATCAGAGTCTGTTCCATACGGATACTATCGGAATTTCCGAATCCGAAAGCAATCGTAAGCTGAATAATTTGAGTGCGCGGGATTGACACCGTTTCCGGAGCGTGTACTGTACATATGAACAGTATGCGGTATGAAGGCTATAACTGAGCGACAGAAACGGGTGTTGGAATTTATCCGGGATTACCGTGAGCGGCACGGCGGGTCGCCGAGCTTACGGGAAATAGCCGCGCATTTCGGGTTCAGGAGCATGACGGCGGCGGCGGATCATGTACGGGCGCTTCGGAACAAGGGGGCGCTGCAATGGGTGCCGCGGCGGGCCAGGTCGCTTTATCCGGGGGATTCTATGGAGACTCCGGATAAGGCGCTTATGGAGATACCGGTTTACGGCGGGATACCGGCGGGGTTTACCGATGAACGGCGGCAGGAGGAGCTGGAATGCATTGCGGTGGACCCGAACTCGCTGGGGATTCGCGCGACGAGCCGGACGTTTGCCCTGGAGGTGCGTGGTGATTCAATGATCGGTCGTCATATCCTGGACGGCGATTATGTGATACTTGAGCATGGAATGATGCCCAGGCCCGGGGACGTGGTGGCGGCGCTTATAGACAACGAGAGCACGCTCAAGACCTATCACGAGCGACGGGGGCGGCCGTATTTGAAGGCGGAGAATCCGGAGTACCCGGATTTTATTCCCGCATCGGAGCTGGTGATCCAGGGTGTAATGGTGGCGCTTATCAGGCGGCGAAAGGGTTGATAGTGCATGCCGGACGGCGCGGTGTTCGCAGTCCATGAATGCGCAGGACGGTAAATCCCGCCGGGCAAGGGAATTGGAAGCGGTATGCGGTCGATTATTCATCTGGATGCGGACGCGTTTTTTGCGTCGGTCGAGCAGGCCGCGGACGCCCGGCTTCGCGACAGGCCGGTGGCGGTCGGCGGCGAGAAGCGCGGTGTAGTGGTATCTGCTTCTTATGAAGCGCGGCGTTTGGGGGTGCGTACTCCCGTGTCGACGGCGCTGGCGCGGAGGCTATGTCCTTCCATGATTATCGTTCCCGGTGATTTTGAGAAGTACGAGAGGTTTTCGAGGTGGATGTTTTCCTACGCCTATGATTTTACGCCGAACGTGGAGATAGGTTCCATTGACGAAGGGTACTTTGATTTGAGCGGCGTGGGGCGTCCTGCGGCGGAGGTGGCCGACAAGATACGGCAGGCGATTCGGCAGTCGCTCAAGATATCCGTTAGCGAAGGTATAGCATCGAACAAGCTTGTAAGCCAGATAGCGTCGAAATTCAAAAAGCCCGGCGCATTCGAGTTTGTGCCGCATGGTAACGAGGTTCGGTTCATTCATCCCTTGCCTAATATTTGGTTGCCCGGCGTAGGCCCGGGAACGGCCGGACGCCTGAACGCCGCGGGGTTGGCGAGTATAGGGCACGTGGCCCGTGCGCCGGCGGAGCTGTTGGCGTTACTGGTCGGGAGCGCCGCCGATGGATTGAGGGAGTACGCGAAGGGCGTGGATACCAGGCCGGTGGTACCGCAGGCGGCCCCCGCCAAGTCTTACGGTTGCCAAGAGACGTTTGACGAGGACACGATTGACGAGGGGTTCGTTCGTAAGGTTATCAGGTGTATGGCGGAGCGGCTGATGAGGCGAGTGCGCGGGGACGACGTGAGCGCGCGGACGGTTACGCTGAGGGTTAGGTATAACGATATGGAGGAGGACACGGCCTCGGAGAGCCTATGCGAACCGACGAATCTCGAGTCGGATGTATACGGCGTGTTGGATCGGCTGCTGCGCCGGGCTTGGCGTCGGCGTGTGAGCGTGCGATTGGTCGGGGTCAAGCTTTCCAATCTATACCCGGCGTTGTTTGCGCAGGAGCTTCCGCTCGGTGACGGTTTCGGCAACGGCGATGCAAAACGGCGATTGGCCGAGGCGGTGGACAGTGTGAGGACGGTTTATGGTCGGCGCGCGGTGGTGCGTGGTTACGATCTGCCGGAGCCCCGGCGTTCGGAGGTAAATAGTGAGGGTATGAGGCGGGCGCGCAATGTGTCTGTGGTGCGCGAAGGGGGGCGTTTTAAGCCGGGTTTGTCTTCGAAGAAGATACGGGTGTCGGCCGGGGGGAAGCGGCAGGGATGGAAGCGGACGGCCGCTTATGCGCCGTTGTGCGTGCACAGTTTTTACTCGTTTTTGAATTCGACGTTATCGATCGAATCGATAATCGAGTTGGCGCAACGGAATGAGGTGAAGGCGGTGGCGTTGACGGATCAAGGGAACCTCCATGGCGCGGTCGAGTTTTACAGGGCCGCGCGCGCGGTGGGTATCAAGCCCGTAATCGGTGCGGAGGTGCGGTGGCGTGGCAGCCCGCTCAGGTTATATGTGGCCGATGGTGACGGGTATCGTAATCTGTGCAGGTTGTTGTCGCAAATGCATGGGGCGTCCGGATACGATCTTTCAAAAATCCGGGCGCCGGCGGTCTCGGGATTGATAGCGGTGGGAACGAACCCGGAACCGGCGGCGATGTTCGGGGATGGATTTTATCTGGGTGTGCAGTCGCCCGGGCGGTTGCGCGGCGGCGGTTTGCCGCGGGATATACCGGCGGTAGCGTGTATGCCGGTGCACTACGGTGTACCCGGTGATAGGTTGTTGTTTGATGTTGTGCAGAGTATTCGTACCCGGACGCTGCTTCGGCATGCGCATCCGCTGAAGCGTTTGGGCGGCGATTTTCATTTTCGTGCGCCGACGGAGGTGTCGGAGATTTTCAGTGACTACCCGGCGTTGGTCGAGCGGAGTAACGAGATAGTCGAGCGTTGTAGCTTCGAGTTTCCGGAGTTGCCGCTTCAGTTTCCGGGCTTTAGTCCTCCGGACGGCTCGGCGCCAAGGGATTTTTTGCGGCGGCTTGTAGACGCCGGGTTCAGGCGGCGGTATCCGGATAACCCCGGAGAGTTACGCGGCAAGTTGGAAGAGGAGTTGAATGTAATCCACGAAGTCGGATACGAGGAGTATTTCTTGGTTGTTTGGGACTTGCTCATTGAGTGTCGTCGACGTGGT
>JAIPKD010000100.1 GCA_021733835.1 Verrucomicrobiota bacterium | reverse complement strand
GAAAAAGTCCGGCGGCGGATAGCCGTATTCGAGGACTCAGCCAAACGCCGGAAGCGCGAATGGGTTGTCTTGGATGACTTCGAAGAGGCGGATATAGAACGGGTACGATACGCAATTCTGTTTGATGTCTTCCACCGTTATCATTTGCAGTTCGACGAGCTGATCAGACGGCAGATCGAGAAGGGACAGGTGCCGGTTAAGGTCTGGTTTGCAGAGGGGGCCTTGGCGGATTTACGGCGGCGCGGGTTTGCGAGGGAAGAGAGCCTGCTCATATTATCGCTTTTTTACCAGATGCGCAGGGCGTATTTCTTTATCGAGAAATCGCTGATCGGACAAAGCGAATCGATGATACGCCTGCGAATGGACTTGTGGAATAACGTGTTCACGCATGACATACGTAATTACGAAGAGTTTTTCTGGGACAGCATGGAAGACTTCTCGATCCTTCTGCTAGGCCCTACGGGTTCGGGCAAGGGCGCCGCCGCCGCGGCGGTGGGAAGGAGCGGCTATATACAATTTGACGAGCAACGCAGTATATTTGCCAGGAGTTTTACCGAGACCTTCATCCCGGTGAACCTTTCGCAATTCGCGGAAACACTCCTGGAATCGGAGCTTTTCGGTCATGCCAAAGGCGCCTTTACAGGCGCCGTATCTTCACATAAGGGATTGTTGGAACTATGCGGGCGGCACGGGACAATATTCCTCGACGAGATAGGAGACGTCGACGAGAGAATACAGATAAAGCTTTTAAAAGTGCTGGAGGAGAGGCAGTTCGCGTCGATGGGAAGCCATGACCGGAAACAGTTCGATGGTCGTGTAATAGCGGCGACGCACCATAATCTCGATGAATTACGGGGAAAAGGCAGGTTTCGCGACGATTTTTATTATCGACTATGCAGTGATTGTATCAACGTACCCGGTCTGCGCGAAAGGATCAGGGAAAATCCGCGGGAGCTGGATGAGTTGATCGCACACACAATCCAAAGGATCACCGGCAGTGAAAATGCGAGGTTGTGTGCGACCGTGCGGAATGTTATTGACCGTCGGCTCGGCGACGATTATCCATGGCCGGGCAATGTGAGGGAGTTGGCGCAATGCATCCGACGAATTATTATCAAGCGGGATTACGCCGGGGATGAAAGGAAAACATCGGATTTCAAGTCCCGTATCCTGGAAGATATCGGTATGGGACGCCTTAAGGCCGACCGGGTTCTGGCAGCTTACTGTTTAATTCTTTATCGCGAACTCGGAACATACGAAGCGGTCGCCTCCAGGCTGGAATTGGACTGGAGAACGGTTAAAAAACATGTGGCATATGGTATGCAGGTTTTCGAACCGACCTCTGACAATAGTTAAACACCAATCGTTACGCTAAATATCCAAGAATCCGTGAATTACCGATTTATCAAAAACCGTGAGAAGAACATCCATATACGACCTTTTTGGTTTGATTGGATAGCATAGATGGGAATTACCAAAATATTTCTTGTCGCCGTTGCCTTGGCAATGGACGCCTTTGCCGTGTCAATTGCGGCCGGGGTTAGTCTTAAGACCTTAAACGCCGGGCGGCGATTTCGTTTATCGTGGCACTTCGGACTGTTCCAGGCGCTGATGCCGCTGATCGGTTGGTATTTGGGCAGCAGCGTGCACTCTCTCATAGAACGATTCGATCACTGGATCGCGTTCGGACTACTGGCGCTGGTGGGGGTTCACATGATAAGAGACTTCTTTTCTAATTCCGCTCCCGAGGAGATGACCAAGGACCCCACAAGAGGCCTTACATTGTTGTTTCTTTCGATATCGACGAGCATCGACGCCCTGGCAGTCGGCATAAGTATGTCGATGGTCGGGATCACCATATTCTTTCCTGTTGTAGTAATCGGATTGGTCGCGATGTTTTTTACATTAATCGGCCTGGAGATCGGCGCCCGCATGAGTCGGAATTCCCGCATCAGCCCCTTTGCTCAGCTTATGGGAGGTGCAATTCTACTGGCCATCGGTGTAAGTATTCTTTATGAACACGGCGTCTTTAACGGCTTTTGATGCCGAATCAACGAATAAACCGATGCTACGAACCGGATGAGACGGACAGTATCCATTCGGCGGCCGCCTCGAGGTCGTCAACGATTACGGCGCTTCCGATCTCCTGAGACGCCGATTCTTCAAGCTCGTGCCCATACCCGGTTCTGACAAGGATCGATCTATTGACCCCCGCGTTCCAACCTGTTTCCAGGTCGACCAGCTTATCCCCCACCATGAAGCATGATGAGAGGTCAAGTTCGAACTCCGCGGCTGCATCTAAGAGGAATTGCGGCGATGGCTTGCGTCCACGACTGGGAGTACCTGGCGCCTCAGGGGCGAAATAAAACTTATCCGGCACCGCCCCGTAAGGTTCGAGAATGGATATGATGTGATTATGTACCGCATCAACGTCTTCGACCGTGAAATACCCGCGTCCAACACCCGACTGATTGGTTACGATAATCAGCTTGAATCCGCCGCGCTTAAGCCTGGCAAGCGCATGCGGCGTCCGGGGAAATACCACAACCTCGTCGGGGTGCTTCAGATAATTGCGTTCTTCTATTAAAACGCCGTCGCGGTCGAGGAAAACTGCTTTATTCATAAGACGAGGTCAGGTATGCCGATATTTCATCCGATGTGGCGGTGGCCGTGCCAACCTTCCCAACAACCACACCGGCTGCGGCGTTCGAGATAATCGCAGCCTCCGCCGGTGACGCTCCAGCCGCTATCGCAAGGGTGAATGATGCGATTACCGTGTCGCCCGCGCCGGAGACATCGTACACCTCACGGGCCATGGTGGGGATATGATACGGCTGTTCTCCCCGACGCCGAAGGAGCATCCCCTGTTCGCCGAGGGTTATAAGGAGAAGCGCCGGATTAAGTTTTTCAAGGAGTATATCCGAGGCTTCGAGCAGCTTCTTATCCTCCAAAGGATTCTCGTCAGGCTGTCCGTCGTGGATACCCGCAAGCTCGAATGCCTCCTTCCTGTTCGGCGTAATCAATGAAACATTCCTCAATTCGAGCTTGTGAATGGGCTTGGGATCGAGGCTGATCCAAATACCGCGAGGGCGACAAAATGATTTTAACTCTTCAAGAAGGTGCTGAGTGACCACCCCCTTTCCGTAATCGCATAAGATAACGCCGTCGGTCTTTTCTAGTGTCGGTATCATCCTATTCAGGATACTGCGAATAGTCTTATTATTAAGAGCAGTCTTTGATTCTCGGTCGAGCCTGACCACCTGCTGCTGGTGGGCTATGATCCGTGTCTTGATACTCGTCGGTCGTGTTTTCAACCGCACCAGGCTCCCGCAATCAATCTTATAGCGTTCGAGCAAACGAACGGTCTCCTTCGCAGGTTCGTCGGCGCCGATGACGCCGAAGAGCGAGGTTTGCGTTCCAAGGTCGGACAGATTTCTGGCCACGTTGGCTGCGCCGCCGGGCATCGTGTTTTCCCTGACATAATCAACCACCGGAACGGGCGCCTCCGGTGATACCCTGGTGACACTGCCCCATATGAACCGGTCGAGCATTATATCGCCCACCACAACTATCCTCGTGCGCCGCATGTTCTCGAGAAGCTCACATACGCGTCTTTTCGATAAATGATTCATAATCAAGCTACAACGAAAGCTAATGAAACACGTTTGAACAGACAATGTTTTTTTATCATTATGCGTGGATTCCAAGCCGTGGTGGGGTTGGTTAACGGCTAAGTCGCAAGTCCGGCAAATAACCCATGTTATTGTTCCCCATCGAGAAATGCCGTCAGCGGGCTCGTCGGATCAGCAACATCTGAAGACTCGGCCACACCTAGTTCAAAAGCCGTTCGCCCCGCCATGACGGCCATCTTGAATGCCTCGGCCATCCTGCGCGGATCCTGTGATACCGCTATGGATGTATTGACCAGTACAGCATCGGCGCCGACTTCCATCGCCTGCGCAGCATGACTGGGGACCCCGAGGCCGGCATCCACAATTATAGGCACCGTTGCCTGTTCGATGATTATTCGAATCTGATGCAGTGTATCAAGACCGCGATTGGAACCTATCGGCGACCCAAGGGGCATAACCGTCGCCGTGCCCGCTTCTTGAAGGCGCTTTGCAAGCACGGGGTCCGCATTTATGTAGGGCAATACAGTGAACCCTTCCCCTACCAGCGTTTCCGCCGCCTTGAGCGTCTCAATCGGGTCCGGAAGGAGATAACGGGGGTCAGGGTGTACTTCCAGCTTGATCCAGTTGGGAAGCCCTGCCGCACGCACGAGCCTGGCCAAACGAACGGCTTCTTCGGCGTCCAATGCCCCGCTCGTGTTCACCATTACCAAGTATTTATTCGGATCAATAAATTCGAGAATGCTCGCAAACGGATCGTGCTTCCCGCTTAAATCCGCGCGCCGCAGCGAAACGGTTACGATTTCCGTGCCGCTTGCCGCAAGGGCGTCTCTCATCGACTCCGGCGATGAGAACTTGCCCGTTCCAATTAAAAGCCGCGAATTAAAATCACGCCCCGCTATAGTTAATTTTCGACCATCATCCCACATTACAAAGAAATTATATCTATACCCGGCGGATTCAACAAATCATAATAATTACTGGAGGTTGGATTTTGATCTGTAACAACGAATCACCCGACGTATTCATGAACCGGTCTCGGGCATAAGCTACATTTTGGGATTGTCATTTTGTATGAAACCCATTAAATCATGGGCATGAAAAAGATTATCCCATCGTTCACTTTTCTATTCTGCTTCTGCTATATCACTTTAAGCGGAATGCATCCGGAAGAACTTCGATGTGAATACTTGGTTAACCCTATTGGCATTGACATAACCTCGCCCAGGCTCAGCTGGAAATTGTCCTCCGATGAACGCGGACAAAGCCAATCCGCATACCAAATCATCGTAGCATCAACCAAGGAAACCCTCGCCGAAAACATAGGTGACATCTGGAACAGCGGAAAAGTAGAATCCTCACGCAATAACCACATCAAATACGCCGGCCCACTCCTCTCTTCCTGCCGGCGCTACCATTGGAAAGTCCGGGTTTGGGATAAGAACGGAGAACGCTCCGAATATAGCAATCCCGCCTTCTGGGAAATGGGGCTGTTGGACAGGGTTTACTGGCAAGGAGACTGGATAGGCCGTACCACCGACACAAACTCACTGCCTTCACCAATGTTCCGAAAAACCTTCGTATTAGACGAGGGCATAAACGACGCCCGCGTATACATCTGCGGCCTCGGATACTACGACCTCTTTATTAACGGCCAAAAGGTCGGTGATCATATACTGGACCCGGGCTACACCAGGTATGATAAACGAATGCTTTACGTCACCTACGATGTAACCGATCTGCTCAATAAAGGTAAAAATACCGTCGGCGTCATCCTCGGCCACGGTTGGTACAACGTTCAGACCAAGGCCGTCTGGTACTTCGACCGCGCACCCTGGCGTGCCGCACCAAAGCTGCTCCTGAACCTTCGCGTCGAACAGCAAAACGGTGAATTCAAAACAATCAATACCGACAATTCATGGAAAACATCTACATGCCCTATCACCTTCAATAGTATCTACGGCGGCGAAACTTACGATGCACGCCTCGAAAAAACCGGTTGGAGCAAGCCGGACTACAATGACTCGGACTGGGACAACGCAATCATCGTCAACCCACCGGGAGGGATTCTTAAAGCGCAAATAATGCAGCCCATTAGAATCACCAAAACTATCCCGCCGGCCGAAGTAACCGAACCGAAAGAAGGCGTCTACGTCTTTGATTTCGGACAAAACATGGCAGGCTTCGCCGAGCTTAATAATATCTCCGGCCCCGAAGGAACTGAAATCACAATGAAATACAGCGAACGCCTGAAACCCGACGGAACACTCGATCAAGGCCCAATCGCAGTCCATATGGTAGACACAGACCCACCGCAGCGCTTCCAAACAGATAAGTATATTCTCAATGGCCAAGGCAATGAATCATGGCACGCACGATTCACTTACCACGGGTTCAGATACGTGGAAGTAACAGGCGCACCCTCAAAGCTTACAAAAGAAAACCTGAAAGCACACTTCATCCATTCCGATATCCCGGAAACCGGCTCATTCAAGTGCTCGAATCCAATGCTTAACAAAATCTGGGAAAATTCCAGATGGGCTTACCTCAGCAACCTCCAGAGCATCCCCACCGATTGCCCGCACCGCGAAAAGAACGGTTGGACGGGTGACGCTCACCTGGCCGCCGAACAAGCCATATTCAATTACGAACCCGCAGCAGTCTATACAAAATGGATTAATGACCTGGACGACGAACAACGCGCATCAGGCGAATTACCCGGCATAGTACCAACAAGCGGCTGGGGATACGACTGGGGAAACGGCCCAGCCTGGGACAGCGCATTCTTGCTCATACCATGGTACATGCACGTTTATTACGGCGACGACAGAATCCTCACAAACCACTACGCCGGTTTCAAACGCTACGTAGATTACCTCGTTTCACAATCATCTAATTGCATCGTATCAATCGGACTCGGCGATTGGTCGCCCTACAAATCTCAAACTCCGGAGGCAATTACATCTACCGGTTACTTCTATCGCGATGCGCTTATCCTTTCAAAAACCGCCGAACTTGTAGGCAAACCGGAAGAGGCGCTTAAATACGAACTCCTTGCCGATGCTATCAAGGACGCGTTCAATAAGAAATTCTACATTCCCTCAATCGGTTCTTATTCAAACAAAACCCAAACAGCGCTGAGCTGCGCACTCTACCAAGACCTAGTAGAACCTCAAAATGCACATAACGTGCTGAGTAATCTCATCGATACAGTCAGCGCCGCCGACTACCAAATCGATACCGGCATCCTCGGCGCCAAATACCTGCTCAACGCTTTACTCCAATACAACCGAGCAGACATTGCATACAAAATCATAAACCAAAAAGACAAACCTGGTTGGGGTTGGTGGATCGAACAAGGCGCAACCACACTCTGGGAAAGCTGGGACGGAACCGCCTCCCGCAACCATATCATGTTCGGCGACGTAAGCGCGTGGTTCTTTAAAGCATTAGGAGGAATATCACCCGATCCACAGCATCCCGGATTCAAACGCTTCGTGATTAATCCGCGGATCATTGACGACCTTAACTGGGTGAAAACAAGCTATAATTCCATCAACGGCCCAATCATCAGTGAATGGACCAAAGAAAAAGAATACATCAACTTCAACATAACCATACCCGTAAATTCAAAAGCCACCGTCATGCTTCCGGGAACAAACACAAAACAAATCCAGGAAAACGGCAGACCTCTCGACAAAATCCGCGGTCTGAATTCCGTCAGAGTCTCCAAAGACAAGATCGTCTTCGAACTCGATTCCGGACATTACAAATTCACATCTGCCCGTAACAATTGACCACAACAATACAGAATAAGATAATAAGAAAGATAATATCGGCTCGGGAAATACTGCATTATTGCAAGTCATCCGTTAAATCGCTAACTCACTTGGCTTTAATAATCCAATTCACCGCGGCATTTTTCGGACGTGACTCATCACCCGAAGACTCGACAGCCAAATCAGACACTGTGTACTCCGGCGCTTCTTCGTTCGGACTCTTGTAGCCAAAAAAACGCAAATACTGTCCTAAACGACCATCACCCAAACCAAAAGCCATCGCCACACCTAAGATATCATGCGAATGCGGCCCTACCATATCATCTTGTATGCTTCCGACCTTATTCCCTTCATTACCGCCCGCATAATCAGCCATACGCTCATCTCGTCCGGGATCACGAATCTCAGCCTCGCTCGTGTGATCCACACCGCGCAAAAAACGCCCGCGCAAATCAGGCAGCCTAAAACTATTCGTATCCTCACCGGATCCCCAGCTCATCCCAATCCGTTCATACAACTGAGGATACTCCTCGACCGCAACTATCTTGCCGTCGCATAATTCCCATCCGGATTCAACCGGCACCTTGTTCGTAGCCCCCGCAAAAGGCACCACCATCCCAACGGGCAAGCCATTATCCACAAATGCTTCACTCGGCTGCGTATTTGCATTTGAAGAAATTATCCAAGCTAATCCAAGCATACCAACAATTAACGCTGCGCTTCGAACCAAACTTTCTCCATTCCAACCACCGACACTAAACTTTTCCAAAACAAATTCTTTTTTCATGATTCTTCCCTATCAGTTTTGTGATTTTCTAACATAACAACAAATAACCGAGAAAACGTCCAAACCAACTACCATAAATTATATTTTATAACAATAGGGACAGCCTATCCAACATTAATATAGTGATTGCAGTTATAGGGACAAACCCTACATGATGTAGAGGCTGTCCCTGTATTTTTGATCAACCAAAATCCCTTCCTTTCACCTCGCCAAATTCGTTTTCTTCAGGGAAATTTCCCTCCTTTTCCGGTTTCTCGGCTCAATTTATCGCTCTTTTACCCCGCAAAACACTCCTCTTACACTCGCTTGTCTACACCCCGCCCATTACCCT
>JAIPKD010000099.1 GCA_021733835.1 Verrucomicrobiota bacterium | reverse complement strand
CCGCACCTGCATCGACCAGCTCTTGTTAGGATAATCAATGGGAATGGGCGCCGATTGCGGAAACCTGTCTATCGAGTCTCTATCAACGACATTGAAGTCGCCGTTGATCTGCGCCTTTGGAATAACGATTGCCCGTGTCTGTACGGAGACCCCATGCGTCGCCTTCAAGTCTTCCTTCGACTTCAGGATTTCACTGTTATTCTCCAACGCGATGTTAAGACAATCCTGAAGTGACAACGGTTGTTTTAGCCATGTCGGCGCCTCGTTGCCGCTCGATGCCGCCGACGCGGGCGATAATGGATTCGCACATAAAAGAATCGCGACCACGCCGCCCGAAATCGATTTTAATAGATTCGAACACATAACATCATATTAAGCTCTGAATAATTTCAGTCAAGCAACTCACATGCCGACAATTTTCTGTTAATCCAATTTGTCCCCGCCTATAATCGACCTAAATATGTTGCCCGAGTGTGAATTGGATTATCGCCGACCTATTGCGGAGAAGGATATGGATCGGGAAGTGCTCGGCGCATGTCTTGTCCTTGTAAAACCATTAACCGATAAAAACGAACAATCATGAATACAGGTAATAACGCAACATCACGACGTGAGTTCATAAAGGTTTCCAGTAAAGCCGCCGCAGGTATCGCCCTCGCGAATACAGTCGCAGCGAGATGTCATGCAGCGGAAAAGAACACGATTAAGATCGCGCTAGTCGGATGCGGTGGACGCGGTACAGGCGCTGCGGGACAGGCATTATCGACGAAGGGTCCGACCAAGCTTTGGGCTATGGCCGACGTGTTCGACCATCGTCTTAATACAAGCCTTAAAACGATATCCGCCCAGCATGAAACCCAGGTCGACGTCCCGCCGGAACGGAGGTTTATCGGCATGGACGCCTACAAGCGCGCTATCGACTCGCTGGATAAGGGTGACGTGGTTCTTCTGACCACCCCGCCGGCGTTTCGTCCGCTACACCTCGAGTATGCCGCGCAAAAGGGTGTTAACGTGTTTATGGAAAAATCGTTTGCGGTGGACGCGCCGGGGATCAGACGCGTGCTGCGCGCCGGCGGGGTGGCGGAAGAAAAAGGGCTTAAAATAGCCGGCGGCCTGATGGAGCGTCACTATGCCCCTCTCGAGGAGGCAGTGGCGCACATCCATGACGGGATGATCGGCAAATTGATTATGTCGTATGCATACCGCATGCATGGCCCGGTCGGCCTTGGCACTCGAAGCCCCGATGTTTCCGAAATGGCTTACCAGATAATGAATTACAGCTGTTTTACTTGGTTGAACGGAAGCTTTATCGTTGATTGGCTGATCCATAATATCGACGTCGCGTGCTGGGCGAAGGGTGCGCTCCCCGTGTCGGTTCAGGGTATGGGTGGACGTCAGGCGCGTAAAGTTGCCGACCAGTTATTCGATCATTACGGCGCCGAATACACATTCCCCGACGGCACGCGTATGCTGGTTCAGGGCAGGCATATTGCAGGTTGTTGGGAGTATTGGGGCGATGTAATCCATGGCGCCGAAGGTACGGCGTTGATTGGTGAAGGTATACCGCAGCCACGGATTTACAAAGGCCACGAACAGACACAGGAAAACCTGGTCTGGCAATTCAAGGATAAACCGCCGAATCCGTATCAGGTCGAGCACGACCTGTTCTTCGACGCTATACGCAATGACAGGCGTTACAACGAGACGAGGCGTTGCGCCGAATCCTGCCTGGCGGCGATCATGGGGCGTATGGCATGCGAATCAGGGAAGCGCATCACGTGGGAAGAGGCGATGAACTCCGATCTCGAGCTAGCGCCCGGACTCGATGATTTCACTATGGACTCGAAACCGCCCGTTGTACCCGATGCCGAAGGACGCTACCCAGTCGCAATGCCCGGCGAGACAAAGGCCCTATGACGAGCTGATTTAAAAAATCCGAAACCAACTACGGAAATCGCGGAATTAACTACGAAAGGATTGGGAGGCAGGGTCATTCAATTCTAGCTACACCTTGCCACAGAAAATCATGAAGTCCCTTCAGGGACGTAATATTTTCTCCCTAACGGAATTCTGAAAGGCGAAGACGGTTGGCGATCGGGTGGAGCCGTGGCATTCGAGGCCGCTGCGGCTGATCCTTGCGGACACAGCCGCGCTCCGGGTTTCATAAATCCGAAGCACTAATATCGAAGCACGAAACAAATTCGAATTACCGAATTAGAAATGATCGAAACAAGAAAAGTTCCGCCCCTAACGGGACTTAATCTGTTTAGTGGAATAAATCCGAAGGATTTCGATATTCGTGCTTCGTGCATTATTCCTCCCGTTCGCGTCCGTGCCTTCCGGGATTTGCGGGAGAAAGTAATAGGGATTGCCCGGCTTCACGTTAGAAAAGCGAGCCTGCGGCCGTGCCGAGGACGCTTAATGGGCCTTGGTCCTCGAGTGTCTCGGTTGCTTTGTCCACCTTTTGCAGTGTCATTCGCGCGTTGTTGTACAGGTTTTCGTCGTTGACCAGTTTCCCCGCAGAGCCGGAGCCGTGATTGATTTTCTCCAGAATCTCGCGGAGGTTGGTTACTGCGGTTGCGGTTTCGCGGTATAACATTTCGTCCGTAGTGAGTTTTCCGATTGTGCCTTCGCCCGCCTTGATTTGGTCGACGATCGAGCGCGCTTGCGCAAGGAGCTGATTTGCTTCGGACGCGGTGGCGTTGAAGTTGGTTATTGTGTCCACCGAGGAGGTGTAGAGTGTATCCTCATTAATTAGCTTTCCGACCGTTCCCTTGCCTTCGGCCACTTGGCCGGTGACCTTTTCGATGTTCGCGATCACGGTTGTGAGGTTCGTCTTGTTTTCCTTCATAAAATCGGTCAAGGGCCCGAGGAGCTCGCTGAGTCCGCCTTCTGAAAAGCTCTTGGTGAGTTCGTCTATGCCGGTTGTCACCGATTCCAATTTGGCCATGAGCGTTCCGAGATCTGGCTGTTCTTTGGTTATAATCTCTGCGTTGTTGTTCACGATAGGCGCTGAGGGCGAGCCAAAGCCTATCGATAGATAATTCTGTCCCATCAGCCCGCTGAACTGAATTGTAGCAATACTGTCGGTCTTGACCGCCGCATCACGGTCGATCTTCATTGTTACGAAGACTTTATTGGATGCCAGTTGTATATCGTCGACGATACCGATCTTGACTCCCGCCATTTTGACCGGATCGCCTGTCTTAAGCTCTTTGACCGAGTCGAATCCGGCGCTGATGGTCTTGCCGGGTTTGAAGAACTCGGGGCCGCCGACCATTTCCAAAATGACCGCGATGGCCACCAGTGCGAGCGCGAAAAAGATGCCGAGTTTCGTTTCTAATGTGCTTTTCATGGTACAACCTCTATTTTCCTGGGTTTATTCTTAAGAATTAAATTTAGCATTCAAAAATTTCTGTATTACCGGATTCTCCGAATTCTTCATCTGCGCCGGTTCGCCGGTGAAGATGATTTTTCCTTCGTGGATCATTGCAACGCGATCGGACACGCCGAACGCGAGATGCTGATCGTGTGTGACCAGGATGGATGTGACGTTTGTCTTACGTCTGAGCTTAAGGATTTCGTGGCCGACTGTGACCGCCATTAGCGGGTCAAGCTCACTGGTCGGTTCATCGTAGAGTATGAGTTGCGGCTCTATGACAAGCGCCCGCGCGATGGCGACGCGTTTTTTCATCCCCCCCGAGAGCTCCGACGGTGCGCGGCCTTCGAGACCTTCGAGTCCAACCACCGCCAATTTTTCTGCCACGATTCTCCTGATTTCCGATGGCGGTTTCAGTCGATGTTCCGACAGGAAGAGGCCGACGTTCTCGCCGACGGTAAGCGAATTCAGGAGCGCCGAGGATTGGAACACCATTGCGAGGCGGTATTTCTCGAGTGCGCCTTCGGATTGTATCGACCTGTGGTTGAAGAGGATGTCACCCGAGTCCGGCTTTTCCAGGCCGATGATATGTTTTAACAGGACGCTCTTGCCGCTTCCGCTTGGGCCGATGATGGCGAATATCTCGCCGGGCTTGACCGTTAGGTTAATGCCGTTCAACACGACATGACCGTTGAAGGACTTTTGTAATCCTTGGATATCAACGCCCAGGGCGTGAGTTTTCGTCTCTGTTGTGCTAATCTCGTTCATCACTCAAGGTAAAGTAGGGAGCGTGTCAGGAAATAGTCGAGGATCAGGATTAATACGATAGAATTAACGACGGCTTTTGTTACCGATCGACCGATGCCGCGGGGGCCGCCGATTGTGGTAAGCCCCTGGTGGCACGAAACTACGCCGATAATTAAGGAAAATACGAAGCTCTTGAAAATGCCGTTAAGCACATCACCCATGCCTACCACGTCTTTGAGGTTGTTGAAATAGCCCTGGAACGATAGCGATATCTCGTTGTTGAACGCGCAGACCAATGCGCCGCCGAGCCAGCCGGTGAGGATGGCGAAGATGACCAACGCCGGCAACGCTATGCTGATCGCCGCTACCCGCGGTACGACAAGGTAATGTATAGGATTGATGTTCATGGTTTGAAGCGCGTCTATTTCCTGGTAAACGCGCATCGAACCTATCTCCGCCGCCATGGCCGAGCCGATGCGGCCGGCTATTAAAATGGCCATCATTACCGGCGCCAGTTCCTTGCACATCGACATGCCGACTATGCCGCCGATAACGCTTGCGAGGCCGCGCTCGACCAGCATAGGCCCCGTTTGAAGCGCGAGGACGCCGCCGATGAATAATGACAAAATGCACGCCATCAACAGGCTTGCATTACCGATGTCGAATAACTGGTCGGCGATCTTTCTCCTCTGGCGCCAAGTGATCCCGGCCGATTTCAGCGTCCGCCAGAAGAGTGTCAACATTTCTCCGATGTTTTGGAACATAAAATTCTAATCCGAATCCACCGGCGTTTCATTACCGCCCAAGGGAATGTAAAAAAGCCGCAGCCGGTTTCCGGAGTTGCCGGACTTATACTTAAACAGGCCGAACAGGAACGACCATTCCTCGGTGTCCTCGGCTTCCTGATGCTGGTACAGGTTCCACAGCAGGGATTCTCTTGATTTCCCGGTTTCGGGGTTTTTCTCCGAGACCCAGAGCGACCAGAGCGGCGAGAAGTTTTTTTCTATACTCGAATTGCCGGGTATCAACGGCTCCAGGAGCGCGCCTATTTGGATTCGTTCACGTCCGTCGGCTGATTTTTTTGCGCTGAATACAGGCCACAGATCGGTGCGGCGTTTCGCGCGGCCGGTGTCCGTGTTAGTTTCGCGTATGTCGGAGTACAGGAAGAAACAGACGCGATTGCGCGTGCGCTCCAAGGGTTCGGCGTGAATTTTTCGCGAGGTATAAAGCGGCCAGAGAAAGAAGCTGCTCTCTTTGTTCGTGGTTTCTACATGGCTGTAAAACGGCCAAACGCGGTTCGCCGTCTTCCCTTCGCCGCGCGCAAAGACCACGAACGGCCATGGCGCATCCCATTCGCGATACCCGCGCGCGCGGTCATGCGTCCACGTGAATAACGGCCAGAGCACGGTCGTCGAGTCCCGCGCAGGCGAGCGTTCGTAGCTGTATAGCGGCAGGAGCGCCTGTTTTTTCTTCGGAGTCTCCGTGCCGATGCCGGTCTTATGATCGAAAAACAGCGGCCAGAGCGCGAAGTATTTCTTGTGTCCGCCGACGGTGATCTCTTGGTCGAAATCATTCGTCCTGGTCGTTATCCCTTTTTCTTCATAGCCCCATAGAGGCCAAACCTGGTACCCCGATAATTCGCGGCCATTACGGATATGAAAAAATGGATATAAGAAATTACGCGTCACCACGTCGCGTTTTCGCGTCCGGGAATAGAGGGGAAACAACACGAAATCGATCTCGTCCCGGTAAAACCTGTCCTTTAAATGCCCGTAGAATGGGAAAACGGCGGTATAATCCTGTGCGGGATCATCCGAGCGCTGCTGGAAATAGAAGGGGAATATCGTGAACCTTTCCGTTTGTTCGTCCTCCTGGTTTGAGCCGCTGTTCCAATTGAGCAATTGAAATAACTGCCAGCGCGCTTCTTTGCCGACGCGGTCGTAGGCCAAGAGCGGATAAAGGATGTCCGTCTCGACGGAGTTCACGTCATGGTTGCTTTCCGTCGAAAACAAAGGGCGTATCGCAAAACCTGTTACATTGGTCGATTCCCATTGCGAATAGAGCGGGCCGAGTATATCCAGCCTTTCGGCCGGTGAAATAACCATTTTATATTTTGAGATAACCGGGCCGAACGACCACGACGTATCCGCATCGGCGGCTTGGGCGATACACGAACTCGAAATAACAGCCGCCGCTAAACATAAGCAAATTCCGGTCAACAGCCCCTTGAAGCGGCTCCCGCTTCCATCGGTATGCGCCTGTGCGCTGCCGTGAGCAATGGAGTTCACGCGCATGAATCCCGTCCGGTGTGAACGGAAAAAATGCCTTGTTTCGGGATGCGCATGTTCTGCATTGCTCATGTGACCGTTACCTCAATTTTCTTAGCTCAAACACCCAGCATTGTATTGTCATACCGTCCTACGTCAAGACCGGCGATGCCTTGGATTGCAGGTATTATGGTGGTTCCGGATTAAGGTTCGCACCACCCGTTGGGGGGAGCGTTGATTATGAATAAATAATCTATAGCATCACGTCCTTCATGTTCTTCAAAGTGAAATTATTATTGATCCCTCGATGTATCGAGGGCATTCTTCCCTCGCAAATAGATTTCGTTTTAGAATAGAGTTTTAAACCCTTTTAAGGAACAAGTTATGAGTTACCATTGCAGACTAAAATATTCGCTTCTTTTATTCTCGGTATTGATCGGACTATCGAATGTCTTCGCAAAAGCCGATCCCTTAACACAGGAGCAGTTTAATATCGTTGCTAATTCCGAGGAGGATCAAACAGCCGCCGTGCAATCCTACATGGACGCAGTAGCCGAACAGGGCGGCGGCGAGGCGCGGCTGACGGCGGGGGCGTACACGATCAAAGGTTCGCTGACCGTGCCGACCGGTGTTACGCTCGCGGGCACATGGGAAACGCCGCATCACGGCGTCTTAAGCAAGGGAACGGTGATCCATGCCTACGGCGGGCGCGGTAACGAGGATGGCCCGGCCTTGATAAAGCTGACTCAAAGCTCGGCCGTCAAGGGCGTCACTATTCTGTATCCGGAGCAGGAGCTCGCTGATCTGCAGCCGTATCCGTGGGCGATCCACGGCAGTGGCATGCATTGTACGGTCGAAAACGTGACTCTCGTAAATGCATGGCAAGGGATCAGCATGGGGCCGGAATGGAACGAGCTCCATTTGATCCGGAACGTGTTCGGCTGTGTCTTGCGCCGCGGCGTCAAGATCGACGGGTGTACGGATATCGGCCGCATAGAGAACGTGCACTTCAATCCGCACTACTGGCCCCGGAGCAAGCACGAAGGTGTATCCAATGACGGAAACCGCGATTTATCGGTTGCCGCCGAAATGCAGAAGAGACTTGAGGCGTTCATTTTCTGCCGGACGGACTGGGAGTATGTGGTCGATACATTCGTCTTCGGCGCCAAGATCGGATACCATTTTACCGCCAATGAACGCGGCGGCGCGTGCAACGGACAGTTCCTCGGTATAGGCGCGGATATGAGCCAGTACGGCGTGGTGGCGGACAGGGCGCAGAAGTGGGGTATCCTAATCACAAACGGCGAATTCGTTTGCGGCCAGTTGCGTCCCGATCAGGCGTTGAAGCGCTCGGGAATCCTGACCACCGAGAATTTCGACGGATCACTCCAGCTATCGAATTGCAGTTTCTGGGGCTTCTTCACACACATACTCGAGGAGAACGGCAGCGGATTTGTGTCCATGAACCAAATCACGATTAACAACAACACACCCGGCGAGCCCTGTGTGCTTGTCAACGGTGGGCGCGCATCCATCAGCCAGTCGTTCTTCAATACAAAAGGACCGCATGTCCGCGTGAACGAATCAGTGGTGAAAGTCGGTATCAACAACAACTTCGCGCCCGGCGGTGTGAAGATCGAGAATGATGCGGGTGACAAGGTATCCACTAATGGGAATGAATAATTGCCGTTCCCGGAATTCACAAAAGCTTTGAACTGTGAACTGTGAACTGTGAAAGGAGAGGCTTGAAAGGAAAAGGACTGAGTTAAAAAATCCGAACCACCGAAATCACGGAAATCGTGTACGAAACCGGAATCAAAACATTTCTGCGTCCTTCGCGCACTTGGCGAGAGGATATTTATACCTTGCCCCGTCAGGGGCAAAATATTTATAGCCACACCCGCCACACAAATCATAAGTCCCTTTAGGGACGTAAATACCTGAACCGAAATAGCCACAACATCTCTGCAGCGTGTTTGCAGTATATTGAAAGTGGGCTAATTGGATTCGTTGTTTTCAACCAGCATGTTCCGCAAGTAAATATGCTCGGTGCCGTTCCATGGTTTCGAGCAGATATCGATGTCGCCGTCTTTGTCCACATCCCCGGCCATGGCTTCATGACAACGCTTGCCTGAGAGGACTTCATGCATCC
>JAIPKD010000098.1 GCA_021733835.1 Verrucomicrobiota bacterium | reverse complement strand
CCGAAGGCCGCGCCGTCATACCCAGAATCGGCGCCTGTAATACCGCCATTGGGTGGTGGGTCAATTTTAAATGCTCAAACGGCGTCACAGCCGACTTCTTCGGCACCCCCAACGGGTACTCGGTCATTTCCAAAATGAACAACCTCGCGTCGTTCGAAAAGAAATACCGAACCGTCCTCACCCACGGCACCGCGTTCGAAGGCGCCGACGGCTGGATTCTCGTCGACCGCTCAGGCCTCCGTTCGTATCCCGAAGACCTCGCAAACACCCGGATCAAGGAAGGCGAGTCCAAGCTCATGCGCAGCTACAATCACGCGCGCAACCTCCTCGACGGCGTCAAGTCACGCAATAACACGGTTTGCAACATCGACGCCGCGGTGCAAGCCGACGAGATGTGTCACATCAGCGACATCACAACGCGCCTCAACCGTAAGGTCGTATGGAATCCCAAAACGGAACGTTTCGTCAACGACGAGCAAGCCAACTCATTACTCAGTCTCAGAAAGATGCGCTACCCATGGCAGCTTTGATACAGACGGCTTCCATCCCAGCCACGGAAATTACCGCCCGGCGGATGGAATGAAATATCGCATGTCACTGAAGGAATGCTCTTATCTTATTAAGCAATCCAAAACTAAACTAATTAATATTATATCTGACTTATGGCAAATATCTATCTAGGCGTGAATATGGAATATGTCCGACACGAGGACAAGAATTTCGAGTGGGGCGTCAACAAGGCCGCCGAGCTCGGCTACGAATTCGTCGAGCCGATGGTTCACTGGGGCCGTGAGCTCCTGAGCGAGGCCGGCTATTTCCACAGCGTTTCTATGCTCGACGATCCACTCAGAATACGCCGCGCCTGCGACAAGGCCGGCATAAAATTATCGGGACTCTCCGCGCATACACCGTTATGCAAACCGGAAATCGGCGTCGAATACCTCAAGCAAGCGGTGCGCTTCGCCGCCGAATGCGGCGCGCCGGTGGTTAATACCGACGAAGGACTCAAACCTTCATGGACGACCGAGGACGAGGATTTCGTCCTCATGCGTTATACAATCAAGGAAGCCTCGCTTGCCGCCGAGCCGCGGAATATACTGATCGGACTCGAGCCGCACCAGCAGTACAGTAAAACGCCCGCCGGCCTCGATAGGATTTACAATCTCGTGGATAGCCCGGTCGTCGGAATAAACTTCGACATGGGCAACGGCTACCTCTGTGGTGACGACCCGTACGAATGGCTCGAGAACGTTGCGGACCGGCTCGTCCACCTCCACGCCAAGGACATCTCGATCGAGCAGTCCTCCTCCGAACGCGGCAAGGTCACCGGCACCGCCGTGGGCTGCGCATGCGGCGACGGTGTTATCGATTGGAAAAAGGTAATCGATATCTGCCGTAAGGCGCCCCGAGACATCGTGCTCTCGGTCGAGTGCGGCACGGTCGCCCAGGCCGGAAAATCTATTCAACATCTAAAAGCGCTGATGTAATATACGCATACCGCGCCGAAGAATAGACGCGTCTTCGGCGCATCGAATTATTGTAACATTAACCACTATATTTGGCTTATGCTTAAACAAATACACTACTACGCGCTCGCCGTCTTAGCTGCGGTATGCCTCAACTCGGCCTCCGTCAGCGGCGAAAACGCTTTCAGCGGCTTGACGTCCAATCTCGGCAACGTCTTCAAATAACGGCTGGTGGGGCGAAGGCGAGATCAAGTTCTACATGGACGGCGACAAGGAATTTCCGACCATCTGCGGCACGGGCACCGAAGACTACTTCTGCGGCTCGTACTGCTTCGAAAATCAGGACACAGGCGAATACCAGGAATACAACACCCCCTTCGCCGGCCTGCCGCAGATCATACGCCCGGATGGACACTACCAGTCGCAACAGCGCTTCGGCATGTACCGCTGGCATATACCTGACCCGATACGATTCGAGGAAGACCTTAAGGTCACTATCCAAGCCCTCGGTTGGCGCTCGGGCGGACGCTACCTCCCGCTCCAGGACGACATCGCATCGGTCGCCTACTGGTACCAGACCGAGCCGCATAACAAATTCCCAGCGCTCCCTGATAAGGACTACCTGGAAATTCAATAATATTCAGGACTTGCCCCGTCCTGTCCCTGACCCGCACAGCCGCGCTCCAAACCCGGCGGAGCGCGGCTGCAACCATTAACCATCAACCATTAACATCCCATATCCCATGCGGCGTTATGATTCCCGATATCAGCTCGGGGGGCGTTATGTCGAATCCCGGATTCCGCGCCCCGCTCTCCGGCGCGGCGATACGCACGTACCGGCGTCGACCGGTTTCGTCGATCCCCCATGCGCCCAGGACTTCATCCCCTGCGCGCTCCTCGATCCGGATATCACTTCCTGAACTCAACTCACGATCGATCGTAGATAACGGTATCGCAACATAAAACGGTATCCCATGCCGCGCCGCGAGCACCGCTTTCGTGTATGTTCCGATCTTGTTCGCCACCTCGCCCGTCGCCGCAATCAGGCGATCCGCGCCCACAATAACCAGATCGATCTCGCCGCGCTGCATAAGGTATCCGGCGGCGTTGTCGGCTATAACCTCGTGTGAGATACCCTGCTCGGAGAGCTCCCACGCGGTCAATGCCGCGCCTTGGCATCGCGGACGCGTCTCGTCGCAGAACACATGAAACGCCCTCCCCCGCTCCTGCGCCACGTACATCGGCGCCGTGGCGGTGCCGAAATCAACAAACGCCAACCACCCGGCGTTACAATGAGTTAACACCCGTGCGCCGTCCTTAATCAATTCCGCGCCGTGCTCACCTATAGCCCGACAATGCGCTACATCCTCATCGGCAAACTCTTCAGCGGCTTGTAACGCCAATGTCTTCTTTTCATTAATACTCGCACCATCGGCCATTCGTGAGCGTACAATGTTCATGGCATTGACCGGGTCAACCGCCGTGGGACGCGCATTCTTCAAGGTTTCGTAAACAGACGCCACATGCGATTCGAACTCCGCCGCTTCCGCGCCGTCAAACGCTCGCACACCCTGCGCCAATCCATACGCCGCAGTCGCGCCGATCGCGCCCGCGCCGCGAACGGTCATATCCGATATTGCCGACGCCGTACGTTCATAGTCGGACACCGCCACAATCTTGAACTCATGCGGCAACACACGCTGGTCGATCAGCAATACCGCGTTCCTGTCCGCATCAAATGCGACAGTACGATAATGCTCACGACGGCCTTGTATTCTTACTTGCATCTATATAAAAATTCGCGTCCTTTGCGCCTTTGCGAGAGATTCTTTCCCTCTCGCCAAGCGCGCTAAGAGCGCCAAGTTTAATTTCCTGTTCCTTCTTCTCTTTGCGTATCTTTGTGCCTTTGCGAGAGATTCTTTCCTCTCGCCAAGCTCGCTAAGAGCGCCAAGTTTAATTTCTTGTTCCTTCTTCCCTTCGCGTCCTTTGCGCCTTTGCGAGAGATTCTTTCCCTCTCGCCAAGCGCGCTAAGAATCATAGTTTTCGGGAAGTCCGTTTACAACACGTACAATGCCGTCTTTCAAGTAAGCCTCACCAAAATTCAGCAATAATCCCAATTTCTTCCCAGATAATTTCAAATACGTGAGTATCTGTTTCTTATGCACATTTTTAAGGCATTCCACTGATTTTAACTCCAAGATTACCTTATTCTCGACTACGATATCAGCCTGAAAACCTTCATCAAAACATACTCCTTTGTACTCAATGCAAACCGGAACCTGACGTATTGCATTCATCCCCCTCTTTCGAAGTTGTGTTAGCAATATAACTTCGTAAACAGTCTCAAACAAGCCAGGGCCTAATTCACTATGTACGTCAATAGCCTCATCTACAACCTCCTTGGCTATCTGATTTTCATCCATTTCTATGCGACCTTAATAGTTATTCTTCCCTTTATGCCTTTGCGAGAGATTCTTTCCCTCTCGCCAAGCGCGCTAAGGGCGCCAAGTTTAATTTCCTGTTCCTTCTTCCCTTCGCGTCCTTTGCGCCTTTGCGAGAGATTCTTTCCTCTCGCCAAGCGCGCTAAGAGCGCCAAGTTTAATTTCTTGTTCCTTCTTCCCTTCGCGTCCTTTGCGCCTTTGCGAGAGATTCCCTTCCTCTCGCCAAGCGCGCTAAGAGCGCCAAGTTTAATTTCTTGTTCCTTCTTCCCTTCGCGTCCTTTGCGCCTTTGCGAGAGATTCTTTCCTCTGCGCCCACTGCGAGAGGCCCCATTTCTCAGCGCTTTCTGGATTTGACAGGGCGATACCGCTCCTTGAGTTTTTGAAATCTTGGAAGTTCTCTGATATTCTGCAGGTCCGGGTCTCTAGCCAGCCAATAAAAATCATCGTACCCACACTTAAACGCCTTCTCGAGCGCGTCCAGCGCCTCTTCATAGTGATTGGTCAGCGAGTAACTGCATGCCAAATTGTAAAATACCATCGGGTCTTCCGGACGCAGCTTCGATAGTGCGAGGTCTATCTCAAGTCCGTCACGATACCGGCCGCGCTTCGTATAATCGTCGCCGAGCAGTTCCAATGCCTCGGTATATTGCGTGTCGCGCCTGACCAACCCCTCGAGAAAGGAAATCTCCACATCCAGATCACGCCGCTCGTCACGGCCCAACTTCTTTGTTGTCTTCTTCTTCTTCGGCATAAACCTCTCAGTTTTAATAATGACGAACTACGGGTGAATGTCAACGCGTCAGCTTCGGAGCGCGGCTGTGCTGAAAGCCAGCCGCTGCAGTATAAATAGGTAGTGGCGCATGGTAATCGAGTGAAGCCGTAGCTTCCGCAGCCGCTGCGGCTGATCCTTCGGACACAGCCGCGCTCCGTCGCCCTCTCCCGTACACGTACTCATTCGCGTTTTTCGTATAGCATCATCGACTGCGAATAATCGTAATCGCTAACGCAAACGTGTACGCTAACGCGAACGCGAACACGTTCCGCGACATCAGGCCACTTAATAACTTAATAACTTAATCACTTAACCACTTAACCACTTAACCACTTAACCACTTAACCACTTAACCACTTAAATCCCGGAAACGGGCGGTTAATTAACATTGCCTTCTCTGCGTTTTTCGCGTGCTTGGCGAGAGGTTGTTCATGTCTTACCTCGTCAGAGGCAAAAGATTTATAGCCAAACCCGCGCTCCGTCGGCCACCTATTTCGCCGTCGAAAACCTGTATTCGGTTGTTTGCGTATATACTTCACCCGGACGCAGGATAACGGACGGGAAGTGCGGCACATGCACCGAATCCGGAAAATGATCGGTCTCAAGACAAAACGCCGCATATTGTTCGTACACGGTACCACCCTTGCCCTCGAGCGCGCCGTCGAGGAAATTCCCCGTATAGAACTGGATACCCGGCTCGGTGGTGTAAACCTCCATGACCCTGCCCGAGTCCGGGCCCTCCACCCTCGCGGCCGGCGCGAGTTCGCCGCCACCGCCGCGCAGGACGTAATTGTGGTCGTAGCCTTGCGGCTCGTTATCGAGCTGCTCGATACGCGAACCGATCGCCTTCGGCTCGGTGAAGTCCATTATTGTACCTTTCACACTCACGATCTCACCGGTCGGGATGAGCGTGGCGTCCACCGGCGTGTAAAAGTCCGCCGCAAGCATTATTATATGATCCAGGATGGCGCCCTCGCCATCCAAGTTGAAGTAACTGTGATTCGTCAAGTTCACCGGCGTCGCCTTATCCGTCTCCGCCTCGTATTCGATCCGAAGCGCGTTGTCATCGGTCAGCGTGTACACAACCGTCACCTCGAGATTGCCGGGATACCCCTCTTCGCCGTCCTTCGATAGATAGCTCAGCTTCAACGCCGGGCCTGCGTCGCTCTCGACGGGTGCGGCGTCCCAGACCACCTTATCGAAGCCCTTGATCCCGCCATGGAGATGATTCGGCCCGTCGTTCGTCGCCAGTTCATACTTCTCCCCATCCAGAGTGAACTCGCCCTTCGCGATCCGGTTCGCGTAACGTCCGACGATCGCGCCGAAATACGGATGCCCGGCCAGATACTTCTCGAGACTGTCGAAGCCGAGCACCACGTCACCGAGGTTCCCCTCTGCGTCCGGCACATGCAGCTCTCGAACTATACCGCCGTATGTGATTATCTTTGCCACCGCGCCGCTCGAATTAACAAGTGTATACTCGTCAACTACCGCGCCGTCCGACGTCTTGCCGAATACCGACTTATGCACGCCGCGCTCCAATCCTTTTTGTCCTGCGTCTTCAGCCATGGTTAAATTTATGCTCACGGCCAGTATCCCGGCCATTGCTAGGTTTGTTAGATTTGTTCTTTTCATGGTTCCAGGTTTGTTTCGATTTACTTTGAACCCACATAACCGTCTTTGGTTCGTACCACTTATAAACCAAACTCTTCGCAAATTGAAGCATACGAATGAATTATTTCAATTGCGAATGAATTTAAGTGGTTAAGTTTTAAGTGATTAAGTGATTAAGGGGTCAACATAATCCATAATCCATACCCCGTAATCCGTAATCCTGACATAATCCATACCCCGTAATCCATAATCCTAACATAATCCATACCCCGTAATCCGTAATCCTGACATAATCCATACCCCATAATCCGTAATCCTGAACTTAATCCATACCCCGTAATCCATAATCCTATAATGTCCCGTTATTAGACCGCGCGGCGGAGGCGGGCTGTCTCATTATTAGACACGAATGCGTTCAGGACCGTGAAATCGCTTCTTAATTCCGACTTTTTGTTTGCACTCGGACGCCGTTTTTCGTAATTTTGAGATGAATTCAACTATGGCATACTGGATGCTGTAGTAGGAATTGCGGTTGGCAGACGGCAATAAGTGAACCACGATGTTGTCATTGTAAAAGGCTGTTTGCCGGGTTCACGCCGCAAGTGTGAACAATAAAATAAAAGGTACTCATATATGAAAATTAGAACATCCGGTAAATCAGGCTTCACTCTGGTGGAGATCATGATCGTAGTCGCGATCATCGGCCTTCTGGCCGCAATTGCCATCCCGAATTTTGTGAAGGCGAGGGAAACAGCGCAGCAAAATGCGTGTATTGCGAATCTTAGGCAGATTAATGGTGCTAAGGAACAATACGCCTTTGAAAATAACTTGGGAACCGGATCTGGCGTTACTACAGGTAATGTATCTCCTTATCTAAGCGGTGGATTCCCCTCATGCCCCGGTGGTGGAACCTACAGCATAAAAAATATTGGCACACCACCAACGTGCACTCTTTCGGGCCACGTACTACCCGAAGGTTCATAATGCTATAAAACATTTATTCAAACAAAAAGGCGGCCATATGGCCGCCTTTTTTATTGCCAATTATCATGAAAAATTGAGATAAGGCTTATGGATGCAAAGAAATAGCATATCTCGAATTTTTCTGTACATTGCCATAGCGGTTTATCCTCTATTCATCATCCCCGACATTCAATTCAGCAACTCGACCTCGAAGTTTGTTTTCCTTTCTCTCCTTTCCATAGTCGTTTCAAGTATTGCGTGTTACCGCTTTTTCCCGGAGGCGATTTTCAAACTCAAGCAAGGACGCAATCCCTTGATCCTCGTTATTCTCGCTGTGGTATTCGTGTATATCTTCCTCGTCCTCGATTTCAACATCTTTTCCATTTCACTCTTATTCGAATGTATTGCATTAATTCTTATTTTAAACACTAGGCAAATAGGTGATTGGCACATTCCCAAACCGGTCATTCAGGTTGCAACACTTATCATCGCCTGGTCGGTTATAGAAGTATTCTTCAGCATCAACCAATACACCTCGTTGTTTGGTCAAGGCCATCGCAGAACCGGATTCATTACCATCGCCCATGCCGGCTTGATATTTTTTTTAGTCATACGAACGGTCAGGGACGAAAAACGCTTCAATGCCCTCCTCAACGCCGTGGCGCTCAGCGGCGGGGTCGTATGCGTGTTCGGCCTCCTTGAATACTTCGGCCTTGATGTGTTCCCTTTCAGCATAACCGGATATCGTCATGGACTACGAAGCTGCGCAACCATGGGGAATCCGAACTGGTTCGCGTCTTATCTCGTCCTGATAATCGTACCATCTGTATTTCTTTATTTAAAGACAGGCAGAATTCACCACCTTTTCCTGACAGTCCTTATTTATTCAAACATACTCACGGCGCTCACCCGCGGTGCGTGGCTGGCGTTTTTCGTGTTCATCTGCATCCTGTTTTTTGGACTACGAACGAACCGTCTTCGGCTTATGCATCTAATCTGCCTCTTCGGCATAACTACCATGATCCTGATGCCGGTCAACGACTGGCGCCTCGTCAAACGCTTTGGCTCCATCGCCGACGAATACGAGCTTCTCCTCGAAGGCGATGACCGGGCAGGCTCGAAAAGGCTGGAAATATGGAAGTGGGCCGCCGGTCAAATACCGTCACACCTGGCGCTTGGCTCCGGATTCGACACGATCGATGATTTAGGTAACAACACAGAACAGTTGCCCAGCAGCAAGACCCACAACATCCTCCTTGAATACCTGATAACAACCGGCCTTCCCGGGACAATTCTGTATTTCGCATTCCTTTGGCTATGCCTCTGGAAATATCCGCTTGGCGAGTCCAGGTTCTTCGCCCACGTATTCTTTATCGTTTACATTGTCCAGGGGATGTTTAT
>JAIPKD010000097.1 GCA_021733835.1 Verrucomicrobiota bacterium | reverse complement strand
ACTGAGGCGTTGTTCAAGACTTGAGTGATGGCCTGGTCTGTTTTGAGGCCGCCTTTCAAGGTTATTAAGGCCTTTTCAACGGCTTGTTGCTCGGCGGGAATTTCCGCTTTGACCAGACTTCGACAGAGCGGCGAGGCCACAGTCGCACCCCCCATGCGTCCCAAGGCTTTGATAGCGGCCAAGCGAACCGGCAATTCTTCGGCCTGGAGTTCACGGCTTATGGCGGCACGTGCGCCTGCGTCGTTGCGGACTGCGAGGGCTTGGATGAGGTGTACGCGGTGGGCCGTATCCAGGTTCGGTAGAAAGGCGGCGAATTCGCCGGATGTTTGAGGCGCCGGCAGTTCGGCGATTGCGGCGATAGCGACTGGTATTAAGTCGGCGTCGTTTCCTTTCAAGACTTTCTTGATGCGCGCTACGCCGGAATCGGCGTCAAGTTTGAGCAATGCCGATAGAGCGCCGCGGCGCAGGTGTGCAGGGTGATCAGTACTCAGGAATGATTCGTATATACGCGCTGCTTTGGATGCTTGTCCGGTTTTTGCGAGGCGTTCGGCGATGCGGAGGCGCGCTTCGTTAAGCGCGGGTTTAAGGGTGTTTTGGGGGGCGTTATACAGCGATTCGACGACTCGCCGTGCCTTGGAATCGCCGATTTTTCCGAGGGCGATGACGGCGGCCTCCGCGGTTTCGGGATCGGCGTTATGTGCCAGGTCTTCGAGTAATCCGGTTGAAGCGCCGTCTTCGCGATCACCCAGCGTGTTGATTACTTGGATGCGTGCGTTGTTTTTCAGTTCATCGAGGGCTTGACGCAGTATTCTGTTTGCCTGAGACGAGGGGTGTGTGCTGAGGGCGAGGCAGGCGATACCGGTTGTGTCCGGATTTTTGAGTAATTCTTCGAGCGCCGGGATGGATGCGTCGGAGCCTATGATGCCCAGTTGTTTACACGCGAACCGCTTGGCGGTGAAGGTCGAAGGGCTGATCAGGATTTTGCATAATTGCTCTTCGATATTGATACGCTGATCGGGATCTTCCGATGATTGGCGTATCTTCGCTTCGATTTGCCGGAGGGTTTCCATGCTCTGCCCCGGTTTGAATTCCGCCAGCCGGGTGGTCAGGTTTGAGATATCCGACGGGGCCGCCATCGCTGTTGAGGCGGCGAGAAGACCGGCGGAAAAAAGTAGTGTTGAAATGCGTTTCATGTTCATAGGTTATATCGCAAAAAGGTTGATTCGAGTTTTGTTGTCGATGACATATCGGGTCATATTGTCCACACAAGCAATTACGTTTTAAATACGCCATGGCGCCCTGGGCTCGCGCCAGAGCATGCGATTGGCGTCGGCGTCGTCGAACAGTTCCTGCACGGGGTCCCATTGCATTTTTTTATTCAGGCGGAGGCAGATATTCATTGCCTGGCAGATGGTTATGGCGCGGTGGGCGACTTCGGGATTACACTGTGCCGGCCGCCGGCTTCGGATGGACTCGAGTAGATTGCGAATATGCGATCCGGCGTCCGACCAGCCTTTACCTCCGGCGGTTTTCAATTCCAGGATTGATTTGGGCTCTGCGGTGACAATATCTGTTTGGTCGTCGACTTGAATCCAGCCTTCATCGCCGATATAGCGGATATAGCGGTCATTGAACCCGCGGCGCTGAAGCATTACGCCGTTGACGCCATTGGCGTAGCGGCAGCGCGCCTCGGCGGTGATGGGGGTGTCACTGCAGTGTTTAGCGGGGTCGGGGAATGTCGCGTGGCCTTCGAATTCAACGGGGCCGGATGCGTCCGTGCCCAGCACCCATTGCATTTGGTCGGTGTAATGACATCCCATATCGGTAATCACGCCTTCTGCTGTGTCCCAGAAGTATTGCCAACCATTCACGCGTGCGGGGACGAACGGGTGCCATGGTGTTTGGCCGAGCCACATATCGTAGTTCCAGCCCGGAGGGACATCAGTTGGTTTATCGTGCGGTATGGCCGGGCCCGCCCAAACCTGCATCTCCACGGTGTGGAGCCTGCCGATCTTGCCTTGCTTAACCATATCAACGGCGAACCGATAGGATGCCGTTGACCTGCGTTGTGTGCCGGCCTGGTATATTGTTCCGAACCTGCGGCAAGTATCGACCAATTCGCGTCCTTCTCTTATGGTGAGTGAGACCGGTTTCTCGCAATAAATGTCCTTACCCGCCCGTGCGGCGTACATCGAAGCCATTGCATGCCAGCGGTTGCCGGTGGCTATGAAAACGGCGTCTATGTCGTCACGCGCCAGCAATTCCCGGAAGTCATCATGGGTTTGGCAATCGCTATTTCCGTAATGAGTGTCTATCAGCGCCTTACCCGATGTCAGCCGATCCTTGCGGCAGTCGCAGGCGGCGATGAATTGCAGGTCATCGAACCTCAAGAAATTGGGCACAATATTTCGGGCGCGGTTGCCCATGCCGATTGCGCCGAATGCGATCCGGTTGCTGGGCGCGATAGCGCCGTCCCTGCCCAGAGCGGAGGCCGGAATGATCATGGGAACGGCTAATGCCGAGGCGGTTTGCCGGAGGAACCGGCGACGATTCATTCGAGCTGGTATGTTCGATTTCATAATTGGTATTCAAATTCTGAACGACGAAGGCCCATTCGTCAATGTACTTTCATTCGCCGTGAACAAATAAAAAGAGGGCATCGGATATAGCGTTAAAGGATGTGTGTTTAATTAAGGCCTTGATAGAACGAGTGCGGCGGAGTTGCCCCAGAAACCCTGGGACACGGATAATATATTCCTGAGCTCGGCAAGCTTGTGGTGATTCGGTGTGCAGTCGAGCGCGCATTCGGGGTCCGGTGTTTGAAAGTTGATGGTGGGCGGTATGCATTTTTCGCGAAGGGCCATGACCGAAATGACCGCCTCGATGGCCGAGGTCGCTCCCAGGCAATGACCGGTTACAGGTTTGGTCGACGAGCAGGGGATAGTATTACAGCGGTTGCCGAAGACGTTCCGGATTGCGTTGGACTCGGAAATGTCATTGAACCGTGTTCCCGTGCCGTGGGTATTAATATAATTCAAATCCGCCGGTTGCAGGGTTGCGTTTTTAAGCGCCTCATAAATTGTGTCCGCTAGCGTGCAGCCGGTGAGATCGGGTTTGACGCGGTCGGTAGGATTCGTGACGAAAGCCGCGCCGGTAAGCTCGGCAAGCGGCGTTACACCGCGCGCTGCGGCGGATTCGGCTGTTTCGAGGATTACGAACGCCGCGCCTTCGCCGAGCAGCATCCCGTTTCGTTTGAGGTCGAACGGACGACATGCGCGTTTTGGATCGACACCCGTGGCCGTTAGCCCGGCTGCGGCGAACGGGCCTATGACCGACGGGATTAACGGCGCGTCTGCGCCGCCCGCGATAACTATATCCGATACGCCTGCACTCAGAAAATGTGAACCCATTGAAATAGTCGCCGCACCTGAAGCGCAAGTGTTGGATAAGGTCAGTGTTATGGATGATGAACCAATGGCGGCGGCGAGTGTCCCGGTCAGCGATCCGATGGAGCATGTCGCGGAATGCGAAGGGCGCGGCCGTGCGCCGGCGGCGGCGGGACAGGCGGCTTCCGAGATTTTTCCGGCGGGACCGCGTGAGGTGCCGGCGATGATAGGGATTCTCCGTGTGTCCGTGTGCCCGAGCGCCGCCGAGTCGAGCGCCTCACGGAGTGCGCAGAGGGCAATTTGAACCGATCTGTCCGTCTTATTCGCGAGCCTTTTCCATTCAGTGGGGATTGGGATATGTTGAATTCTGCAGACGGGGATTTTGAGTTCCGGTTGAACCTCCGAAACCTCCATGAATTCAGCGGCCGAGCGTCCGTCCCGCGTGTTCCGCCATACATCGGCGGTGTTTAGACCCGCGCCGCAAATGCAGCCGAGCCCTGTGATGACTTGTCTTTGCCGTGTGTCCTGGTTTAATTGTCGTGATGGCGACGCCATATAAAATATCTACGTTATTATACTGCTTTAGTGAGAACGATGAAATCCTTTTGATGCGGCGTCGTATAGAACCGAACCGCGGATTATGGAGTCCGTGCGGCGGCAAGCTGCATACGGCATCCGGCGAATCACCCTATGCATGCGCGTGCCGTGAGGCGTTCGAGGAGACGGGGATTGAGATTACACCGGCGGATATTCATTTGAACGGAGTCGTGAGCGAATGCGGGTACGCAAATACCGAGCATTGGTTGATGTTTTTATTTGAAGTCCGAATGCCGCTCGAGCATTTGCCGCGCGCGCATCGCGAGGGTGAATTTAGATTTTTCAATTGGCGTGAATTGGACTCGGTCGATATGCCGGCTACTGATAAGGAAATGCTTTGGCCGCTGTTCCGGAGGTGCAGAGGCGGCTTTTTTGCCGCGCATTGTAGATACGATTCAAGCGATAAGAGATATTGGATCGTTGAGGAAGCCCTTGATGCCGGGGGTGCGCGGGTATTGGATTTACCTTGAGTGTAAATAAGACGCGTGACAATGCCGCCAGGGCGATCCGAAGCGCCGGGTGGTGCGGCCGTAGGCTGAGGATTTGTTCATTACATAGACTGATATGCAAGATGATGTATTAATTGACTTAAGCAGCGACGATTTCTTCATGGGCCAGGCGTTGCGCCAGGCGCGGCGTGCGGCCATGCAGGACGAGGTGCCTGTGGGCGCCGTAATCGTTCGCGACGGACGGATCATTGCCAGGGCGTATAACCAGGTGGAGACCTTGAATGACTCGACCGCGCACGCGGAGATGCTCGCAATTACGCAGGCCTCGGAAGTGGCAGGCGACTGGAGGTTGGAGAATTGTGTGATCTATGTGACAAAGGAGCCGTGTCCCATGTGTGCGGGCGCAATCGTTCACGCCCGATTGCAGCGTGTTGTTTACGGGATTACCGACCCGAAGGCCGGCGCGGCAGGAAGCGTAATTAACCTTCTGCAATTGCCGTCTTTAAACCACAAGGCGGAGTTCACCCCCGGCGTCAGAGCGGGGGAGTGTCTGGCATTATTAAAGGAATTCTTCCACGCGCGTCGAGCAAACGGTGACGCCCCGGAATTGGGATAAATGTTGATTGTTATCAAGCCGCCATGGAAGCGGCTGTGCAATCGAGCCGGCTTTTAGTTTCTCTGCCTCACCGAGGGGCGACCTGACTGCAGACCTGCTTGTTTAGCCACGATCGCTCTGCATCAAAGGCCGACACGGATGTTGAATATAATTATTCTAACTTACGGCGATCAGTGAAAGCCTTTCGTTCTTATCGTTTCGGGCTATGCCCTGTGCGAGGGGGTCAAGCTGTGGCTTGCCGTCGACCAAAAATAAATATCTGTGATGTCCGTGATGAAGCGGTATCTGAATGAACCAAGCGCCATCGGGCTGCCGTTCCATTTGATGCATTTTTGGGTCCCAATGGTTGAAATCGCCGATTATACTCACCCGTTCCGCATCCTTCGCGTCGCAGATGAATCTTGTGGGGCGCAACTGCTTTTTAGCCGAATACCTGTTTTTCGCTGTAATACCCGCTGTAAATGATTTATCCAACATCTCTAATTACCTATATGATTCTTTTTCCCTGAAATAGAGTTAAAATCTTGAGCTCGCCGGCTCAATATAAAGTAAGCAGAACTCGTGCCTGATTGCAAGGGCGGATCGTAGCCGTGCGGCTGTTCTAGTTTTGTCCGGGGATTGAGCATTTTGGTCTTTTTTGTTGATTTCAATACACTGTAAGTGGTTTTATAATTGCATTGGAACAGACGGGCGAAAGCGAACAACAGGCGACGGGGAGCTCCGGATAACGAGTGTGCTGTGAAAATATGTATCGAAAAACAAGGAGATATGAAATGAGGAATCGGATCAGTAGATTGACGGCCCAGTTTTGGATTGCCGTCGGTTTGGTGGGCGCGATGAGCCAAGGGGTCTTGGCGGAGACTGTATACGACAATTCACTGTTTTTTTCGGGAAATTTTTATCCATCGATGCGCGAGTTCGGGGATGAGGTTCATCTTGACGGCACCGCGCGCGTGATCAAAGAGCTGCGTTTTGAATATTACGGGAGCTTTCCAATAGGCGAGGAGCGCTCGGCAAGGATTCGTTTTTACGCCAATGACGGCGAGGAGATCGATGTAAACACCTTCGCGCCGAAAACGCTTTTATACGAGAGCGACGAGTTTACTGTTTATCCCGGGTATCATACGAAGATTTTGAAAGATATCTATGTGAAGGTACCGGACTTTTTTACTTGGACGGTGCAGTTCTACGGCACGGAAAATCTATATAACAACAGAGCGGGATTGGTGATCTATGATCCGACGTTGATAGGGGGGAGTTTCACTGATTTCTGGATGAAAAGGGACGGCGAATGGAATTTATACGTTATTATCGGCGGCGAACCGGCGAATTTCGCTGCAAGGTTCGAGGCAATGCCGGAGCCGGGGGTGAACCTTCAGATTTTGCGACGTATCCGTAATGATTATGTGCATCTACTTGCCAAGGGTCCCGAAGGTAGGAGGTTCTATGTTTCGACCTCCACCGACTTGGTTGATTGGCAGCCGCGGCAGACGAATGTGATATCCGGCGGTAAGGCGGAGATGCTGTTGCGCACGCGCGAGATAAGTGGTGAAACGTTGTTTTTCAAGGCCACCCTAATGCCGCGCGAGCCGGAGATGACAGTTCGCCGTGATGAGGAATCCGGAGCTCCGGAATTACGAATTACAGGGCCCGAAGCCGAGTTGTTCGTCGTGGATTCCTCGACGAATTTGGTTGATTGGACACCCTATTATACCAATCGCTTCCGATTCGGCACGAATGTGTTCGTTGATAAAGAATCTCATGTGGCCGGCGGTCGATTCTACAAGTTGCGCCTGAAGAATAAACCGCCCGTGCGGATACTGGTAGATACCAATTTATACGAGTTCGGGCGTTATGTGCGGATCATAGGCCCGCCCGGCGAGGATTACAAATTGATGGTATCCGAGGACTTGATCCATTGGGAAACGCTGGAGACCAATACTTTCACCTTTAATGAAGGCAAGAACGATTATCTGGATGAAAACGCCGTAGACGCGGCGCAAAGGTTTTACCGCGTGATTCTGTTAGATGATTGAATTAACCCACGCCGGCCGCAATCAGGATGATGAGGTAAGAAGCTTAACAGCTCAATAACTTAATAACTTAATAACTTAACGTTTAATCCTGGCGCTACCGCCTTTCATGGTGTGTTGTACCTCGTCAAGCGTGACCTGTGAGGTGTCGCCCCGAGTCGATTGCAACAGTGCGCCGTGCGCCGCGCCGAAGTCGACTATGTCCTTGGGTGACATGCCGTTCAAAAACCCGTACGCAATGCCGCTGGAAAAACCGTCGCCGCCGCCTACGCGGTCTTCTATCTCGAGGTTCTCGAATTTTCGGGCCTCGAAGAATTGTCCGTCGTACCAGAGGATGCCCGACCAGTTATTGATAAGACCGCTCTTGACCTCGCGCAAGGTGGTGCAAACCGCCTTGATATTCGGATACGCCTCGACGACTTTCTCGACCATGCGCTTGTAATTCTCGATGGGCAGCTCGGAGAGGTTTTCATCCACTCCTTCCACCTCGAATCCCAATACTTTTTGGAAATCCTCCTCGTTCCCGATGAGCACCTGAACGTGCGGGATAATGTCTTTTGTTGTTGCAATGGCCTTTTCACTGCTCCAGAGCTTGCTTCGGAAATTTAGGTCATAGCTGCAAACCGTTCCTTTTTCCCCGGCTTTCTTGAGGACGGCTTTGACGGTCTCGGCGGACGAGTCGGAAAGCGCGGTGAATATCCCGCCCGTGTGTAGCCAGCGGCAGCCGTCTTCGGAGAAAACCTTTTCCAAATCAATATCCGCCGGTGTCATCATGCTGCTTGATGAATAACCTCGGTCGTACATAGTAACGCTCGGACGCACGCCGGTTCCGACTTCAGTGAAGTTGAGGCCGACGCGGCCGTTGCGTCCGACACCGTCGTATTTTTCAATCTTGACGTTAGAGACATCCATTCCTATGGCGCGCGCGTGGTTCATGATGATTTTGCCGACCGGGTTGTCCGGTAGCTTGCTTATGAAGCCTCCCCTCATGCCTAGGCGTGTACATGCATAGGCGACGTTGAACTCGCCTCCGCCGACGTCAACATCGAGGGTTCTGCTGAATTCGAGCCTGCCGTGTCCCGGCGGGGAGAGCCTGACCATGCTTTCTCCAAGTGAAAGGATGTCGTACTTGCATTCGGATTGTTCTCGTAGTTTCAACGGCATAATTTGTCCTTTTTCGCTTTTCAGATGTTACAAGAATCTATCTCTTCTCTTCGTTAATAACGATTTTATTCTTAAAGCATCGCGGCATTTTATCAATACAAATCTCGCCGCTGAATAGCTTGAGGACGCATCCGTTAAACTTATGGTATGGTTACTCTACGATCAGAATAAATTGTTTTTGATACGTACAGTCGCGTTGAATCCGGCGGAGCGCGGCTGTGTCCGAAGGATCAGCCGCAGCGGCTTCGGATGCCAAGCCTTCACCCGATTACCAACCGTCTTCGCCTTCCAGAATCCCGTTAGGGATGAAATATTACGTCCCTAAAGGGACTTATGATTTTGTGTGGCAAGTGTGGCTATAATATTTTGCCCCTGACTGGGCAAATGGTCTCGTAATCCGTACCCCATAATCCTGATGAATCACGGTTTTAAGTGATTAAGTGTTAAGCTGTTAAGGTGTTGAGGTTTCTCTTGAGCGGAGGAAAAACCCACCCCTACCCCTCCAAGGAGGGGAACTATACAATGATCCCCTCCACCGGAGGGGATGAAAGGGGTGGGTCACC
>JAIPKD010000096.1 GCA_021733835.1 Verrucomicrobiota bacterium | reverse complement strand
TTCCTTTTCTTGCGCACCTGAAGGGGCGGCATATTCGGGTTTGCGTCCCGGCATCTTGACGGTTGACGGGCCCGAAGGTTTAGGTGGCAATTTGATCCGCACGGTTTCCTTCTTCGGCTGGATTTTTCCAGATTCCGAAGGTTTCGGCGGTGTACCGCTTGATTCGTTGTTGGGCGTATTATCAGCCATAGCTTAATGAAAATTAAAAGCGTGTCGGGCTCGTGTCAAACCCAATATCGACTATTTAATCCAAAAAATGAATGGTGTCCATTAATATTGCATCGAAAGCACTTCCGACGGCTACTATGATTACCGTTTTAGGAGCCGGTTCAAGCATATTCATTCACGGATTTTCCGCATTTTGGTTTGTTGTTGTCGAATTCGGAGCGTTGTTTGTCAACGGCGTGGTAATGGAATCAGTGGGCGTTTCCTGTATTTTGTTCGTGTAAACCGGTGTTACAGGGAGTTCCGTTTGGGATAATTCCTCCTGAAGGTTTGCCGGCTGACGTTCCTCATAGTGTTCTGCTACATACGTTGTGGCGCGTTTGACGCCGTCGGCGAGCTGCTCGGGTGACATGTCCATTGCAAGTTCCCGCGCATTAATCCGCGCCTCGGGATCGCCCTGTGCGGCTGCCATCGAACACCATTTATACGCCTCAACAACGTCTTTTTCCACTCCTTGACCTTTGGCATACATGATCCCCAGATTGAATTGGGCGACGGGACTGGCTATTTCGGCGGCCTTAATAAACCAGTCGTGTGCCTTGGAGTAATCTTGTTCCACGCCGCGGCCCTGGATGTAGAAGACGCCGAGGTTGACTTGGGCGGAGACGTGCCCTTGCACAGCGGCCTTTTTGAACCATTCGGCGGCCTTAATGTCGCTCTGCTCGAGTACCCGGCCGTTCAAATGGAGAATGCCGAGGTTATATTGAGCTTCGGCGTTCCCGTTTTTCGCCGCTTTAGTAACCCATTCGACCGCCTTTTCTTCGTCTTTTTCGACGCCTTCGCCTTTGAAATAGAGGACGGCCAGATTGAATTGGGAATAATGGTTTCCGAGGTTCGCGCTTTTCTTGAACCATTCGGCGGCCTTCAGCATATCCTTTTCTACTCCGTATCCTCGTATATGGAAGACGCCGAGATTATGCATTGCGGCGTCGCTCCCGAGGGATGCGGCTTCTTTGAACGCTTCCGCGGCTTTGGCGTAATCCTGAGGCACGCCGTCGCCGCGGGAATAACTAACACCGCGATTGTAAGCTTGCTCGGCCTTTTCGGCGTTTTCCTTCCGTTGTTGTTCTTCGGCCTGTTTCTTGGCCTCTTCAATCGCCTTTTGCCTGGCTTCTTCCAGGCGTTCTAAGGCGGGTATCGCGCTGGTCAGTCCCTGATCGGCGGCGCTTTGATAGTAGGCGAGCGCTTGCGTGGCGTCCTGGGAGGTGATTTCACCCTCCTCATAGATGCGTCCCAGTTCGAACTGCGCCTTTGCGTGCCCGCTCTCGGCGGAGGCGCTGAGCCATTTAACCGCCAAGTCGCGATTCTCCGGTGTGGACTCGGCGTTGAGGTAATTCGTGCCGAGGGCGAATTGCGCATCCGGATTTCCGTTGGTGGCGGAGGCCTTGATGGACTGGAGTGTGTTCGTGAACTCTTGTTTCTCGGCGTCCGGTTGTGATTTCTGTTTGCATCCCTGGGCGCAGAGAAGGGCGAGGGCTATGAGAAGCGCCGGTATTGAAAAAAGTGTGTTTTCTAAGGTTCGTTGAATGCGTTGTTTTTGATTCATGAACATGTATTCCAAGGTTGATCGGTTAAGTCCCAAGCACGAATTTACTTTATTCGGCACGGTTCGTAAAAGCATAAACCGGTTTAACATCCGGAACCTGTTGTTTCGAATGGCAGACGATCATTGAATCCATACCAGGGTGCCGGTGGGTAGACGGTCGTAGAGAGGGATGATGTCCGCGGCCGCCATGTGTATACACCCGCGTGACGCCGGGCGGCCGAGAGTTGTTTCGTTGCCGACGCCGTGGATGTAGATGTAGCGCGAGTATGTATCGATGTCGCCGCCGGCGTTCAATCCGGATTGCACCCCCTCCAGCCACATGATTCTGTGTGCAATCGGCGCGTCCGGCTGACCTTGCCAGGTGAAGCCGGTCGGTTTCCGGCCTTTAAACGTGGTGCCGATGGGGTGGCCGGCGCCAATTTTACGTTTGATCCTGTGTAATCCGAGGGGGGTCGAGTTCGAGCCTTTTTTTTGACCGGGGCCGAAGCGGGATGTCGAGACGATGAAGCGTTCCAGGAAGGCGTATGATCCGGTTGTCAGAGATGATCTTGGAATGCGGCCGAGGAATATGTCCAGCCTTTGTATAGACGGGTGTGCGATGAGCAGATACTGCGATGGTTGAATGCCGAGTTTCCGGCACGTGAGCAAGAATTGAAAAGGAACTTTGGGGGGAAACAACATGTTACACTGGAGACGGGTCTTTATGTACCTACGCCCGGTCGAGCGTTTTGTTCCTGGGTTAACCGGTTGCGGAGGTTCTTGACTAGGATTTTCGAGTGTCTGCCGCTCTGCTCATACTTTTCACGGCGTTCCGGCGGTAATACGTCCGGGGAGCCTTCGCTGAATCCCGCCTTGTTTTGGAAGAATGTATACGCCTGAGTGGATAACGCGAATAGTTGGTGGATACCCGCCTCGCGTGCCTTGGCCTCGACGAAGTGTACCAGCTTCTTGCCGATGCCGCTCTTTTCGTGCGAAGGGTTTACACAGAGGCAGGCCAATTCGCCTTTGCCGAGCTCGGGATACTTGTGTAGCGCGATGCACGCCACCGGATTGTCATCGATCTCGAACAGAAAGTAATCGTTGATCTGACGTTCGATGCCGAAGGCGGTGCGCTTGGTGATTTCTCCCGATGCCACGGCATTCCTGATGAGCGCGAGGATACTCCTGATATCCCGCCGCCGCGCTGAACGGATTTGTTGGTATTCGTCGACATAGATCAGTGTGCCGATGCCTTCATTGGAGAAGATTTCCGTGAGCAGTCCTTCGTCTGTGCGCCCATCTATGATGTGCACGCGCTGTGTCCCTGAGCGGGAGGCGATGGAAGCGTGGACGGCCTTGGATATCTGTTCTTTCGGGAATCCTGTTTTATCCGTGGCCAGGATATCATCGAGATCGCGTACGGACAGCTGCGGAATCAGTTTGTCATGGTAGATAAGGCCGGCGGCCGATGTCATGAATATCAGCTTCGACGCGTTGAGTTCGTGCGCCACGGCGGCTGCGACATGATCCGAGTTCAGCCGGTATGTGTTGCCTTCGCCGTCGAATCCGAGCGGGGGGATGACGGGGATGACGCCCTGTGCCAGGAGCGAGCTGATTATTTCCGTATCGATCCGTTCGATCTTGCCTGTGAACTGATGGTCTTTGCCGTCGATGATTCCCAGTGGTCTTGCCACCACCGCATTCGATGAAATGCCGCGGAGGTTGTTTGTGGCGAGGCCTTCGAGGATTTCATGGGTCAGTCTGTTGGCCGCCGTGAGCGCCAGATCAAGTGTCTCTTGATTCGTTATCCCCGCGCCGTCGAGGTCGGAGGGTTGAATGTTCCGCTTCTTCGCTAATTGCCGTATTTGTGCGGAAGCGCCATGGACAAGTACCACGCGAATGTTGAGCGAACGCAGTACGGCTATGTCCAGGAGGATGTTGCCGAAGTTGTCATCGGTGACAATAGCGCCGTCCAGACTGATTACAAACGTCCTTTCCCTGAACCGTGGGATATATTGTAAAATTCCGCGCAGGTCTGTGGGTTTCACTTTTACTGAATCCTTGTTAATCGAATATTTGTTGCACCTCGTCCGGCCGGTGCCGGATTGACTATCGCGGCTTGATCTGTTCGGCCGCATCGACATACTAGTAATTCTTCAAGATTAATATACAACATTATTCTGCGTCCACTTTCAATGTGCCATTGTGTGTGGATCAAAAAATTTGCTTAGATACCCCGTTGGATGCTTCGATCGGGTTTCGTCATAAACCTGACTGCGCTTAAATGTGCGCATACGACAAATGATTGTCTGTTTACTTGCACGGTAACCGTATCCGTTGGAATCTCAACTGATCACCTCAATAAATTCCTCTTGTAATATTTTGAGCCAAAGATCGGATTCAACTTCCGTCGTCGGACAAAAACAATAACCAATCTCTAAACCGTTATCCAGAAAAGATATACCATAGTATTATCGGATTGAATATTGCTTGTGAGGTTTTCGATTCGACAAGTATCCTGGAGGAAATGATAATGATATGCAGATTTTAGCGACTGTGTGTAAGTGAATCTCTTGATTTTGGAATGACCGATGTAAAATTTTTAATAGGTACCGCCGGTAGCGGGAAGACTTACAGATGTCTGGAAGAGATAAGGAGCATGCTGCGCGAAGAGCAGCTATCGCCGCCGCTTGTCTTCCTGGCGCCGAAGCAGGCCACGTTCCAGCTCGAACAACAGCTTTTATCGGACGGATCGCTGCAGGGTTATTCAAGGTTGCATATCCTCTCGTTTGAGCGGCTTGCCCAAAGAATTCTGGAATGGCGTGGCGGCATTGCGCCGGTGCTGCTGAGTGAGGAAGGCCGTATCATGGTCTTGCGCTCGTTGCTCTCGAAGAATCATCAGAAGCTTAATGTATTCAGAGCGAGTAGCAGGCTGCCGGGGTTTGCGCGGAGCTTGAGCGAATCGATCCGGGAACTTCAACAACATCGGGTGGGGGCGGAGGCCTTGGATGATATTTCGGAGAAGGTCGGTGATGATGAGCGGTTACGGCTTAAACTACGGGATATCCGGCTCATTTATAGGGAATACCTCGACTGGCTCTCCTCAAGAGGGTTGGAAGACGCGGAACGGTTGTTGGATATCGCCGCCGAATCGTTGTCATGTGCAGGCGGCGCGCTTGACAACGCCGTAGCTGGTGCGCCCCCGCTTCTCGGAATTGATAGTCTATGGATGGACGGTTTTGCCGAGATGACGCCGCAGGAGATAAACCTGCTTACCGCATTGGCGCCTTTTTGTCGTCGTATGACCTTGGCCTTTTGCATGGGCGTAGATGAAAGGGAAGACGACCAAACTTGGCTCTCCGCCTGGGGGCCCACATCCAAAAGCCTTAACAGGATATATAACCGGTTCTCCGCTATTGAAGGGCTGGACATAAGCATAATTAAATTGCACCCGGTTAAGTATGAAAAGTTCCATATCAATCAGGAATTGCGATACCTGGAACAGGCGTGGTCTCCGGCTGCCGCGGGGGATGTGCGCCCGGAAACGGATGAAGCGCCCATGGACGGAGATGCGGTGCGTCTTATCGAGTGCGCAAGTCCCGAGGCGGAGGCGCTTTTCTGCGCCAGGGAAATTAGGTCGCATGTGATCGAAGGGGGGAGATACCGCGACGTGGCGGTGATTTTAAGGGGATTTACCGGTTACGATCGGATTCTATCGCGTGTATTCGCAAAATACGACATCCCGTTTTTCATGGATAAGCGTGAGCAAGTGGGACACCATCCGATTGTTCAATTAATGCGGCATGTCCTCAGACTGGCGGCATTTAATTGGAGAAGCGAAGATTTGTTCGCTGCGTTGAAGACGGGAGTATTCGGGATCGACGACCGAGTGCTTGATTGGCTGGAGAACGAGGCCATAGCGCGCGGATGGAACGGCGAGTTTTGGTATAATAATACGAATCCCGGCGATGCCCCGGAGCTGGAGGCGAAGGTGTCGAAGGTGAAGAAGCTGTTCGTCCCGCCGCTGAAGTGGTTGGATAATGAATTGACCGGTAATCGAGGGGAAGACAAAGATGCCGATTCACAGCGGGTTCGGTTAACGGGAGCGCGGATCGTCGAATGCCTCAAGGGGTTCTGGGAAAAGATTGATATCGAACGGCGGCTGCATGAACTGGCGGACGAGGCCGCCGCCGGCGTTTATAAATCGACCGGCTTCACCGCGGCGCAACATGAAACGGTCATGGAACAACTGAATTCCTGGCTCGAGAGTATAGAAACCGGCTTCGCCGATGATTCAATGCAGCTCCGAGATTGGCTGCCGGTTTTCGAATCGAGCCTAAGCACGCTGACCATTGGGATCATCCCGCCTGCGCTCGATCAGGTGGTGGTCGGTACCATCGATCGTTCACGTAATCCGGAGCCTGCGATCGTATTCCTGCTCGGCGTCAATGAATCGGTTTTCCCCGCCGCACCGGCTACCGAAGGTATCCTGAATGATTCGGACAGAGAACGACTCTCGGCGGCCGCTCTAGAGCTTGGCCCGGATAAGAAAGACCATATTGGTAGGGAACACTACTATGGGTATATCGCATTCACGCGCGCCACCCGAAGGTTGTATATAACGTTCGCCCGGCGCAGTTCTTCAGGGGGGGTGCTGAATCCGTCTCCGTTCATTTATCGTTTGCGCAAGATATTTCCGGGAATTCGTATAACCGCTTTTGATGGCAGGATCGAACTGAGCGATGCACTGCACCGCCGAGAAGTGATGCGGTATCTGTTCGGCGCATTGCGGAATGAGGAAGAGGCGCTGGTATCCTGGGGGCGTTTTGCCGGCGGTATTGATTCGAGTATCCTCAAAACATTAGGTGCGCCTGAAGAACAATGCGCCCCGAAACCGTTGCCGGCGTCTGCGGTTAACGTACTGTATGATAAGGCATTGACTGTATCCGTCTCCGGAATCCAGGATTTCGCCGCGTGCCCGTTCAAGTTCTTTCTTGCCCAAGGATTAAGGGTAGAAGAAAGGAAACGGTTCGAGATTGATATACGGCAGCGCGGCAGTTTTCAACATGAAATCCTTGAGCGCTTTCACAATAAGATAATCTCACAGGGACTGCGCTGGCGGGATTTGTCGCCGTCCGATGCACGGGATATGATCGGGGAAATCGCCGACGAGATAAAAGGTGAATTCAGCCACGGCCTTTTTAGTTCGGATGAAAAAGCGGTTTTTTCGGTGCAAAGCATAGTCGAAATGATACGTAGTTTTATCGATACCCTGATCCGATGGATGCCGCACTACGGATTTGATCCGGCCTTCGCTGAAGTAGTGTTCGGCGGGGATGCGTCCGGATTGCCCGGATGGCGCATCGATCTACCGGGCGGGAATACCCTGACTTGCCGGGGTAAGATCGACCGGATAGACTTGCAAGCTCGATCCGAAGATGATGCGCCCGCGTATGTTGTAATGGACTATAAGTCGGGCAGAAACGAAATAGACGATACATTGCTCACAAACGGTATCGATATCCAGTTGCCCGCATACCTCAACGCCGTGAAATATATATCCGAAAAATACGGCTTCTTCGGATACAACAAACTCGAACCCGCGGGAATGTTCTACTTGAATATCAGAGGCAATAGAGGGACGAAGAATAAAAAGGACGTCCTTAACGCGCAGGAGGAGATTCGCCACGATGCCTATAAGCATAAAGGACGGTTTAAACGAGACATGCTCCGTGAATTCGATCTGCGAAAAGACCAGGCTAAAGGCGACCAGTTCAATTATGCATTGACCAAAGACGGCGGGTTTAATTCCAGGAATAAAGACCCGCTTTCACCAGCCGAGTTCGACGAATTATTGGATAACGTCAAAGAAACTATCACTGAAATCGGTCGCAGGATATTCGACGGCGAGGTGCGGATCGATCCTTATAAATACAACGCAAGCTGCGCCTGTGACCGCTGCTTCTTTAAGGCCGTTTGCAGGATCGATCCGTGGATACACCGGTATCGGGCATTAACCTGATATTGAACCGCGCGGAGCGCGGCTGTGTCCGCAAGGATCAGCCGCAGCAGCTTCGATTGCCACGGCTTCACCCGATTGCCAACCGTCTGCGCCTTTCAGAATCCCGTTAGGGATGAAATATTACGTCCCTAAAGGGACTTAATGGATTTGTGTGGCGGGTGTGGCTATAAATATTTTGCCCCTAACGGGGCAAGTCTCCTCCCGGGTTTTAAGTGATTAAGTTGATAAGCTTTTGAGGTGTTAAGGTGAACCCATAATTCTAAAAGAATCCCGTTAGGGATGAAATGTCTGTAGCAAAAATGCCCAACAAAAAGCGTAAGTCCCGTAGGGACGAAATATTATGTCATCATTTTTCGTGCTTGTTGCGGATTTTGCGAGGGTAATGCGCCTCTCGCCAAGAACGCAGAAGACGCAAAGAAGTTTAGATTCCGGATCCGTTCGCGTACACGTTCTCGTTCGCGATTTCCGTTATTGGTTTAACCACGGCAGTCGGTTTAAATCTCTCGCTCGAACTCCTCGATTGACGGTGCCAACACCGCCTTGCGGTGGAGCCGACGCAGTTCCTGCTCATCGGCGATGCCATTCACCTTCGCATTCAGCTCTTTGGGCACACTACTAAACCGCACCTCTAACACTTCCACTATATCCGCCCGCAGTGCTTCCAGACGGCCTTCCAATAGGCCCGACCTCCGGCCTTTCTGCATACCTTCCTGCAAGCCTTCTTTCCGGCCTAACCTTTCAATACTCGTTACGTATGGCATAGTCTTCTCCTGTTCATACTCCACCAATTGCTTACGGAATTCAATCGCATTATCCACTCGCTGCTTACCCAGTTTTGAGTTCCTGGTCAACGCCTGGAGTTCCTTGTCCAAAAACTCGATCGGCTTGTGCCAATTGATATTGGCGGCAACATCCGGGAAGCAGAAGTCCAGAAGCGGTTGCAGGTAATGCTCCAGCGCCACCTTCCAAGCCCCGTCGTAATCGGTCCGTTGATTCATAGCAATCTTGCGGTGATACTAAATCGTCAAGGGGGAATAATGC
>JAIPKD010000095.1 GCA_021733835.1 Verrucomicrobiota bacterium | reverse complement strand
GACTTGATATGTTTGCTTAGAAAACAGGCCTCCGATAACCCTCAACGCCTTGAATCCCTTGAAATCAACTTCTCTGCACTCTCCACCTTAGCATCCGCCGCCTAATTGCTTAAATATTGGCCAAACTCCAGGCGGCTGGCTTTCAGCACAGCCGCGCTCCGAGTCCGGCTGTTCCGAACGCCACGCATTTAATATCCGATTGGATTCAAGATTTCTGCTTTCGTTAACTATTTGGGTTTCATGAACGGATGTGGTATATAGTCTAGAGTACGGATTCTTTATTGCCTATGACTTCGCGAACCGAAAAGCTGAGACTTCAGAGCCTAGAGGCGCAACCATGTATTTCGCATGAGCGCGCCGAGTTGATTACTGAGTTTTACAGGGAAAACGAGGGGCGGTACTCCATTCCCGTGATGCGGGCGCTTGCATTTCGTTATATTTGCGAGCGGAAGACGATTTATATTGGGGACGACGAATTAATCGTCGGCGAACGCGGCCCATGGCCGAAGGCCACCCCAACTTTTCCCGAGCTGACATGTCATAGCCTCGATGATCTGCGTATACTGAATTCGCGAGAAAAGACAAACTACAGGGTGTCGGAGGAGTGTTTTGGGTCATACGAGAACAAAATAATTCCTTATTGGCGTGGACGCTCGATGCGCGATCGAATCTTTGAAGAGATGAGTGAGGAATGGAAAGACGCGTATACAGCGGGGATTTTCACTGAATTCATGGAGCAGCGCGCGCCGGGGCATACGGTTTTGGACGGCAAGATTTACGGGAAGGGGATGCTCGATTTCAAGCGTGATATCGAGGATGCGATATCGGACATTGATTACTTGAACGATGATCATGCTTATGAAAGGCGTGAGGCATTGAAGGCGTTTGATATCGCTTGTGACGCGGTGATACTATTCGCGGAACGGCACGCGCACCTGGCAGGCAGGCTTGCGGAAAAAGAAGAGGATGAAAGGCGCAAGTCGGAATTGGAGAGGATCGCCGAAGTATGCACGCGAGTGCCGGCTCACGCGCCACGGACTTTTCAGGAGGCGTTGCAATATTATTGGTTCTGTCACCTTTCCGTGATTACGGAGTTAAACGGCTGGGATGCGTTTAATCCGGGGCACCTGGATAGGCATATGCAGCCGTTTTTTGAACAAGGTATTGTTGAGGGGACGCTGACTCGTGAGCAAGCCCGGGAATTGCTGGAATGCTTTTTTATCAAGTTCAATAATCACCCTGCGCCGCCCAAGGTAGGAGTCACCGCCGAGGAGAGCGGTACCTACACGGATTTCGCGAATATAAACATCGGCGGCCTGCTGAGCGACGGTTCCGACGGTGTAAATGAGTTATCTTATTTATTGCTTGATATAATCGACGAAATGCATTTACTGCAGCCGAGCTCGAATATCCAGTTGTCGCGGAAGAATTCGGAGCATTTTTTGAAACACGCACTGCGGGTGGTGCGCAAGGGTTACGGATTCCCGTCCATTTTCAACGCGGACGCGGTGGTGGAGGAACAACTGCGCCAGGGCAAATCCGTCGAGGACGCGCGCGACGGCGGTTGCAGCGGTTGTGTTGAAGTGGGTGCGTTCGGCAAGGAAGCGTATATCCTAACCGGATACTTCAACATGGTAAAGATACTGGAGCTGATGCTGCATAATGGTGTCGATCCCATGACCGGAAAGCAGGTTGGACTACGCGCCGGCGCAGCAGATTCGTTTAAGACGTTTGACGAGCTGTTTAATGCTTGGCGGGAGCAGTTTCGATATTTTCTGGATGTCAAGTTGCGCGGGAACAGGATTATCCAGCGCATGTACGCGCTCACGATGCCGGCGCCGTTTTTGAGTGTGCTTATCGATGACTGTATTGCCAAAGGTACGGATTACAACGCCGGCGGCGCGCGCTACAACAATACATACGTGCAGTTCGTCGGGCTGGGCAGTCTGACCGACTCATTCAGCGTGTTGAAGAAGCTATGTTTCGATGGCATTGGCGAGATTGCGGACGATGACGGAAGGCCGATGTCGACCGGCGTTAATCCGGAGATACCGTTAAATCAATTTATTGGCATCCTGGATCGCGATTTTGAAGGTGAAGAAGTAGTCAGACAGCGTCTCTTAAACAAGACGCCGAAGTATGGTAACGATGACGACTACGCAGACAGGTTGATGTTGCGAGTATTCAATGCGTGCTTCGAGGAATTGGACGGAAGACCGGATGCGAGAAACGGGTGTTATCGTGTGGAGATGCTGCCTACTACTTGTCATGTGTATTTTGGTAGTGTGACCGGGGCGATGCCGGACGGGCGTAAGGCGCGATTTCCGCTTTCCGAAGGCATATCACCGGTTCAGGGAATGGACAGACTCGGCCCCACTGGAATTGTAAAGAGCGTGGCGAAAATGGATCATATCAAAGCGGGCGGTACATTGTTGAATATGAAATTGTCGCCGGGGCTTGTTGCTTCCGACGACGGTTTGGATAAGTGGGCGCACTTGATCCGGGCATATTTCAAGATGGACGGCCACCATATGCAGTTCAATGTTGTGAGTGCGGATACACTACGCGAAGCCAAAGAAGCGCCGGAGCGGCACAGGCATTTGATCGTGCGCGTTGCTGGGTACAGCGATTACTTTTGTGATCTTTCAGAGGAGCTTAAGGACGAGATAATCGCGCGAACCGAGCAGGGAAGGTTTTAATTCTGAATACCATCGTGCCCGGCAAAAACTCGCTTTATTGGTTTTGGTGCGACGACGGCGTTGTCTTGGTGGTGGAGTCCGACCGATCAGCGCCGTCTCGGTGTTGGTCTACTTGTTTATGAGTTTAATTGCATGAAGCCCCTTGAGTAGGTCAATGGCTCGTGAGAGCACGGGATCGCGTATGACAGGTTGATCAGGGGTTTCATTGGTTTCCGATTCCCCGTCTTCCCCGGTGGTGGCAGGTTCACCGTTATTCATCCTGATAAGCGCGGCTTCATTGATCCGATTGGTTCTTTGTTGACTTGAAGAGATAAGGTAATTTGACGCGGTGCTCGAACCTTCGATTACGCGGTATGGGTCTTCAATGTAAAGCTTATCGTGTTCTATGGGAACATCGACACGTATATCCGGCAAAATTCCATCAACGGGAAACTCCTCTCCATTTTCGAACTCGATCTTCCCGGAGGCGACAAGAAGTCTGCGTCCGTCCGAAACGGCGAAATCCTTAAAATAATAGCCGGCACCGGTTGTGTGGTCGCCGAGGATCAAGGCGCGTTGTGAAAGTTTCATGACACCCGCCAGCAACTCGGCGCCGAAGGCGGTCTTTTTATTCGTGAGGATGAGTATCGGCGTTTTCGGTACGATATCGCCCGGTGCGACCTCGAACTGGGTATTGTCATGTTTGAAGACCATTTTTTGCGCGTCGATGAACAAGTCTGCGGTAGCGCTAACCGCTTTATAGCTGTTTCCGCCGGCGAACCTGAGATCGAGGATCAGGCCTTTGATATCGTTTGTGTCTGATAATTGTTTCAACGTTGCCTTGATTGATTCGGAGACGCCGTCGTTCAACGTTGAAAGGCGAATGTACGCAAAACGTTGTTCGAACAGGTTGGTACTTGCGATGCCGGGTTTCGCCGATTCACCATCCTTGTCGATTCTGGCGAGCGGCTCGAGGCTCCCGATCATTCCTTCTATGAGTTGACGGTTCAAATCGGACTCCGAGATACCGACGATGTTAGTATTAAGGATATTGTAGATTTTATCGATATCCGGCGACACGGCGGCCGCATTCCGCAAAGTAGATAAAGCGAAAAGGAACAGAAACAGGATTAAGCCGGCCGACGCTTTAGCTTTCATTTTTTTCATGCTCATATCATTACATTTACGACATGGTTTTCAAGCTGAACTTCGGTGTTTATATCGATGCTTTCTTTCCGATATCCGTTCTCATGAGCTCGCCTTCGAACTGGATGCGCGCTGCGGCGGCGTAGGCTTTCTCACGCGCATCGGATAGAGTATCCGCCCAGGCGGTGATCCCGAGGACGCGTCCGCCGTTTGTGACAAGGTTATTACCCTGAATGGACGTTCCGGCATGGAACACCTTTACGCCGGGTATTTGGTGAGTGTCTTCGAGTCCGTATATGGTCTTGCCCTTCGTATATTTACCGGGGTATCCGCCGGAGGCCTTGACGACGCATACGCAGGCGGCATCGTTAAACTTGAGCTCTATGCCTTTCAAGTTTTTCTCGGTACATGCGCTTAATAATTCGACCAGGTCGTTTTCGAGCAGCGGCATATAGACCTGTGTTTCAGGATCGCCGAACCGGGAATTAAATTCCAGCACCCGCGCGCCATTGTCGGTTAACATAATCCCAGGATACAGGATACCGCGGTAGTCTATTCCTTCCTCTTTGCAACCGTTGATCCACGGCTCTATTATAGCGGAGGCGGTTTCAAGGAGCTCGCTGTTTCTTAAGAACGACGCAGGCGCATAAGCGCCCATCCCGCCTGTGTTCGGACCCGTGTCGCCGTCATAAGCGCGTTTATGGTCTTGGGACGCGGGAAAAAGCCGCCATGATTCACCATCCGACAGCACGTGCAGCGAGGCTTCTACACCCTCGAGTAATTCCTGGACGACAATCTTCTTTCCGGCTTCGCCGAGGATGCCGTTGACAAGCATATCGTTTATGGCGCGATCGGCTTCCTGTTGGTTTGTACATACAATGACGCCTTTACCCAGGGCAAGACCGTCTGCCTTTACCGCGCAGTGTCCTTCCAGCGAAGCGGCGAATTCGCCTGCCGGGCCGGGGTTGGTAAATACCCCCGCTTTCGGCGCCGGTATATCGTATTTCTCCATAAACTCCTGGGAAAACGCCTTGGACGCCTCGAACCGAGCGGCGTTCTTGTTGGGCCCCCATATCTTGTGTCCGTGTTCTTGGAATAGATCGACGATTCCCATTCCGAGTGGATTGTCAGGGCCGACGACAGTCAAATCCGGCTTCTTCTCGTTGGCGAAATCCAGCAGTAACGACAAGTCTTCCGCGCCGATGGGTACGTTTTCCACCGGCATACCGTTGGACTCGAGTCGTTCGTCCGAAATGCCGGGATTCCCCGGCGCACTCCATATCTTGGTTGGATGCGGCGATTGCGCCAGCCTCCAAACCAGTGCATGTTCACGTCCGCCTGAACCGATAACAAACAGTTTCATCAGCAGGCGTTTTAACCGTTTTGCTTGGGAATTTCCAGGTGTTTTCGAGGTGGATGTTATGATTTCGGTATCACTCTTTAAAGAGCCGGGTGATAAATTACGATAATCCGTACAAATAAAAGGCGTAATCAATCTTCGGAGCGCGACTGTGTTCGAAGAATCAGCAGAAGCAGTCTGAAATAGGCGTTGCTCTCTGGTAATCGAGTGATAGCGTGGCATTCGGAGCTGCTGCGGCTGATCCTTCGGACACAGCCGCGCTCCGGCGGCGGTGTAAAAATGCCGCTATTTATTAGCTTATTAAGCAATTAATCACTAATATCCGTTCAAGAAGATGCTTATTAGGATAAGTGTACCTATGAAAATTCTGTACCAGCCGAAGCCGATGAAGGTATGTGATTGAATGAATTTCAGAAGCCATTTTACGGATATGAAGGCGGTAACGGCCGAGACGATACCGCCAAGGAGGAGGAGCGACCAGTCTTCGTTTGCCGCCTCGCCGTCGTTGAAACCTATAATGACCTGAATCAGGCCGGCCGACATCAGTGTGGGTATTCCGAGGAGGAACGAGAATTCAGTTGCCGCAGGCCTGGATATCCCAAGCATTAGCGCAACAAGGATGGTCGATCCGGAACGTGAAGCGCCGGGGAATACGGCGGCCAGGAGTTGCGCCGCGCCGATTATCAAGGCCGCTGACCATGAAACCTCCGGAATACGCGGTTTACCGGAAAGCCATTTTTCAATCCAAATAAACAGGACTCCTCCAATGAGCGTGGCCCATGCTACAGGAATAGCGCTCTCCGGCAGCGCGAAGTCGAATTTTAGCATGAGCAGTCCGCCTACCGCGGTGATTCCGAACGCGGCGAACAGTTTCAGGAAGAAATCTTGTGTCTCTTTTTCGCGCCATCGAAATATTAATTGGTGAAGTCTGTTGGTAAACACCGCCAACACTGCAATGACGGCGCCGGATTGAATAACCGTGTTAAATATATCCGATTGCCGTGGCAAATAGTGCTGGGCGAGAAGCAGGTGTCCGGTCGAGGAAATAGGCAGAAATTCGCTTAATCCCTCGATTATTCCAAGAATTATGATGGCCAACCAATCATGCACATTGCGTTTAGACGGTATAACGCCGATTTTTACAAGGATTTAATTAATCTGAGCCGGGCACCGGGAAAAATGCGAAAAAATCGAAATTAGGCTTGAACACACTACCTGTAGTGTTAGTCTTTGATCATAGCACAATTTAGAGTGTTACTAAAATGAAAATAGCAAGGGGCGTTTGTCCCTGTTAAGATATGGATAAGAGGGAGTTTGACCGGATAATTAGCGCGGACGATAGCCGAGGCGTCGTGATGTGGAGCGGAGATTAGGAATTTAACAATATCAACATCGAGGAGAAAAATGATCAAAGAGGAACAGGTTTTATCGAATAATTCGGCATCGCATTCTAACGGATCAGATAGGAATCGAGAGTCGAAGTCGGGCGCCAAGGGCGAATCCGGCAAGGAGAGGCTCAGTTTAGAGAGGGTATTCAGTGATCCGAAGGTCAGTCCGTTTGATCAGATCAAGTGGGAAAAACGGACTGCGGAGATTACGGACGAGAAGGGGAATACGATATTCAGGCAGGACGACGCCGAGATGCCGGATTTTTATTCGGCGCTTGCAGCGAAGGTTGTTGTATCGAAGTACTTTTACGGTGAGCTGGGCACGCCGGAGCGCGAGAAATCCCTGCGCCAGCTTATTCACCGGGTCTGCAGGACGATAGCCGACTGGGGTGTCGCGGATGGATATTTTTCGGCTGAGGACGCGGAAGTGTTTTATGATGAGCTTGTTTGGCTTTGTTTGAATCAGTATGGATCGTTTAACTCGCCCGTCTGGTTTAACGTCGGTTTGTACCAACAATATGGAGTGGGCAAGACATCGGGGGAGGGCAATTGGTATTTTGACAAGCGCAAGAACGCAGTCACGCGTGCGGCGACGCAATATGAGAAACCGCAATGCAGCGCCTGTTTTATCCAGTCGGTTGACGACAACATGGACTCGATAATGCGTCTGGCGTACAGTGAGGCTATGTTGTTCAAGTTCGGCTCGGGCACCGGCACTGATTTGACACCGATCCGCTCGAGCCGCGAAAAACTGAGCGGCGGCGGAAGGCCGAGCGGGCCGTTATCGTTCCTCAAGGTGTACGACCAGGTGGCGAACGTGGTCAAGTCGGGCGGGAAGACGCGTCGCGCCGCGAAGATGAATACGCTTTATGACTGGCATGGGGACATCGAAGAATTCATCAACGCCAAGTCAAAGGAGGAGAAAAAGGCATGGGCATTGATAGAGCAGGGGTATGACGGTTCATACAACGGCGATGCCTATGGCAGCGTTATTTATCAGAACGAGAACCTGTCGGTTCGCGCCGGCGATGAATTCATGCAGGCGGCCATCGAGGGCGACGAATGGTGGACGCGCTCGATCACCACCGGCGAACGGCTCGAGAAGAAGGACGCGCGAACACTCCTGCGTCAGATCGCCCAGGGTACCTATGTATGCGGTGATCCGGGGATGCAATATGACGGGACGATTCAGAAATGGCATACGTGCAAGGGCACGGCGCCCATTCGCTCTACGAATCCGTGCTCGGAATATATATTTCTCAACGATACGGCGTGCAATCTTGCTTCGCTGAATTTGATGAAATTCAAGAAACCGGACGGTGAATTCGACGTAAAAAGGCTCAAGGCGGCCGTCCAAATATTCATAACCGCTCAAGAAATAATCGTGGATAACGCCAGTTATCCCACGGCGCAGATAGCAGAAAACTCGCATATCTTCAGGACGCTGGGGCTTGGGTACGCGAATCTCGGTTCGCTTATAATGAGCTATGGGTTTGCTTATGATTCGGACGAGGCACGGGCGCTGGCCGGCGCGATCACGGCTATAATGACCGGTGAAGCCTATGCGCAATCGTCGCGGATATCGGGAGTCATGGGGCCGTTCAAGGGCTACTATGATTCGTGTTGTCCGGGCGTTTCCAAACCCGTGCTGAAGGACAACGTCGAATCGATGCTCAATGTCATACAAATGCACCGGAGCGCCGTTGAAAGCATACATCCATCGCCCGAGTTCGATTACCTGAGAAAAGAGGCGGCCGCGTCTTGGGATAATTCGCTGAACCTGGGACGCGACCATGGATTCCGCAATGCGCAGGTGTCGGTACTGGCGCCGACCGGAACCATCGCGTTTTTCATGGACTGCGATACGACCGGGATTGAACCCGATATAGCGCTGGTCAAATACAAACTTTTAGCCGGTGGCGGACTTTTTAAGATCGTCAATCGTACAGTCTCGGAAGGATTGGAGCGGCTCGGTTATAATCAGAAACAGATAGAAGGTATTCGGGCGCATATCGAGAAGTTCGACACGATCGAGGATGTGGAGGACGAAGGGCAGTTGTATAAGAGCGGCCTCGCGCCGGAGCATTTGTCGGTATTCGACTGCGCGTTCAAGCCGTACCGCGGCAAACGAAGCATCCCATACTTGGCGCATCTCAAGATGATGGCCGCCGCGCAGCCTTTCATAAGCGGCGGTATTTCGAAGACCGTCAACATGCCGAACGAATGTACCGTCGAGGAAATAATGGACACTTATATCCAGGCATGGAAGATGGGATTGAAATGCGTCGCCATTTACCGTGACGGATCGAAGCGTTCGCAGCCGTTGACAACGAGCAAATCGAAAGAAAAGAC
>JAIPKD010000094.1 GCA_021733835.1 Verrucomicrobiota bacterium | reverse complement strand
TTCTATCTCTTCATGGTAAATATTTCATCCCTAACCTGATTCTGAAAGGCGCGTACGTTTAGTAATCGAATAAAGTCATGGCATTCGAAGCCGCAGCGGCTGGTCCTTTGGACACAGCCGCGCTCCGTCAGAATGATAGAGCCAAGGACAGGCGCCAATTCGTTAGGAACAGTTTATTATGATAAATGTCGCTGTGTATTAGCTTTTTAAGCAATTTACCACCTAGCGCCTGTGATGAAAACGGCCTTACTATCGTGGCGCCGGCGGCTTTATGTTTGACGATTCTCAGGTCGTCGTATATCAGATTGGTCAGTCATGAAAACAACTAAAATTCTAAAAAGTATGTACGCATGCGCGACCGTCCTCTCGGCGGCGTTTATGTTTTTGTTGGTTCAACAAGCCGCGAAGGCGGGTGAGCCCGTTCCGCCGCCGGGATTCACAATGCTTTTCAATGGGAAAGACCTCACCGGCTGGCACGGGATGGGGCACTTTGACCCACGGAAATTGTGGGACATGAGCGAAGAAGAACGCGAACAGATGCGCCGCGAAAACATGGATGAATTCAAAGCGCATTGGTATGTCGAGAACGGTGAATTGGTGAACGACGGACAGGGGCCGTATGCAACAACGGACGGGGAGTACGGAGACATCGAGCTTCTGATAGAGTATAAGACCGTACCCAAGGCCGATAGCGGTATCTATCTGCGCGCGAATCCGCAGGTGCAGATTTGGGACTACACCGAAGAAGGCGGGAAGTGGAATATAGGCGCCGACAAAGGCTCGGGCGGGCTATGGAACAACAGTCCCGGCGCGCGTGGTAAAGACCCGCTGGTGCTCGCCGATAAGCCGTTCGGACAGTGGAACAGCTTCAGGATCATTCAGGTCGGTTCGTATACGACCGTTTATTTGAACGGTAAGCTCGTAGTCGACCACGCCGTAATGGAAAATTACTGGGACAGGAGCCGCCCCTTATGGCCGCGCGGGCCGATTCAACTTCAGACCCATGGCGGCGAGATACGCTGGCGGAATATATTTATACGCCGAATCCCGCCCGCCGAGGCCAACGAGATGCTTGATGAATATAACGATGGCGGATTCAAGCCGGTCTTCAACGGCAAAGACCTAAACGGCTGGGCCGGCCCGATTGCGAATTATCAGGTTCAAGACGGCGCGCTCATGTGCAAGCCCAACGAAGGCGGCACCATTTATACCGAGGATGAATACGCGGACTTTATCGCGCGGCTGGAATTTAAGCTTCCGCCGGGCGGCAATAACGGTCTTGCAATACGCTATCCCGGCAACGGGGATACCGCGTATGACGGCATGTGCGAGATACAGATTCTTGATAATACCGCGTCGAAGTATGACTCGCTTGATCCACGGCAGTATTGCGGATCGGCTTACGGCATGGTTGCGGCGCATCGCGGATTCCTGCGCCCGGTAGGTGAATGGAATTTTATGCAGGTGACCGCCGAGGGACATGAAATTGCGGTGGAATTGAACGGTACGCCGATACTGGACGCGGACTTGAGCGAGGTAAATGAGTACATGGGCGATAAGGCGCATCCTGGAAAAATGCGGTTGAATGGGCATTTCGGTTTTGCGGGGCACAATGATCCCGTCGAATTCAGGGATATCAGAATAAAGGAATTAAACTGAGAAAGGGTGTGCCCGGTGTCCGTTTAGCGCCCGGGCGCCGCGGTGCTTTTCCGGATGACGAGGTCACATTTCAGCCGTATCGATTCCGGTGACTTGCCGTTCAGGATTTTCTGCATTGTCTCTGTTGCGACGCGGCCTATCCGGTGTTTGGGCAGTTCCACGGTTGTCAGGGGGACACGGCAGAATTCGCTGAGGAGGATGTTCCCGAACCCGGCCAACGAGAGTTTTTCCGGGACCCGAATGCCGTTATCCAGGAAAGTATTTAAAGCGCCTACTGCCAGGAGGTCGTTTGCGGCGATGACGGCGGTTGGTTTGATGTTTTCGTTGATGATCTGGAGCGCCGCGGCAGCGCCTTCTTCGATTGTGGAACCACCTTTGAATATAAGCCTGTCTTCGACGAGAAGGTCGTGGTCGCTTAACGCCTTTTTATAACCTTCCATGCGTTCTCTCGACCAAACGGCAAGCGGCATGCCGCTGATAAAGGCGATTTGTTTATGTCCCAGGTCGATGAGATGCCGCGTCAGCTCGTATGTGGCGGATATGTCATCGGTTTCGACACAGGGCAACCCGCTGCAGAATGGTGAGCGGTGCCCGATAATAACAATCGGCGTTCCGTTTCTGAATAATTCCGAGTGCGCGACGTCCGGTTCTTCGATCCTGTTTGCGGGCGCTATGAAAAGTCCGTCCACGCACCTGGCCGCGAGGCGTAGGAGTGCTTCATCTTCTCTGGCCGGATCATTGAGTGAATGCGTAACAATTAGCGCATAACCGAGTGCGAAGACGTGCTCCTGGATGGACATTTCTATGGGTGCGTGAATCGGATGCGTCGATGAGGATATAACCAGGGCGAGCATGCCTGTCTTCCGTGTGCGCAGGCCTTGGGCGTTGGAATTCGGGACGTACCCGCATTGCCTGGCTAGTTTGAGAATCCTCGCTTTTGTTATGCAGGAAACCTCCGGTGAGTTCCTGAGCGCCTTGGATACGGTCATTATGGAGACGCCGGCCATTTCTGCAATGTCTTTAAGACGCATCATTTCATTTGTAATAATGATTCCGCATCGGAATCCACGGTAAGGCAATTAGCTCTACTGTAACTCATCGAGTACGAGTATCAACAAATAAGTAATAATCGGCCGGTGCAGGTGCGGTGTGAACGGCGAATCGGCGGGCGGCGTTAAACGTGTGATCCGCTCCAATTCAGTTTCTGACGGAGGGTTTTAAAAAAGGACGAACCGCCGAGTCGCAGCAGTTTAACCGTCTTCCGGCTGCGGTTGATCATAACATTCGCGCCGGACTTCAGAGCGGATTGGATTTGTCCGTCCGCCGTGAGGATGACCTCGAGTTTTTTTGAGAGGACACGCACGTTGATGCTTGAATCGAGGTCGACGATTACCGAGCGGTTTGAGAGTGTGTGCGGGCAGATAGGGGTAATTGTGAACACTTCGGCGGTTGGATTGACGACCGCGCCGCCTGCGGATAGTGAATAAGCGGTCGAGCCCGTAGGTGAGCTGATGATCAGACCGTCGCAGTTGTATGTGGTCAGTATTTCGCCGTCGACATCCACCTCTAGCTCGATAAGGCGCGAGGCCGCGCCTCTGCTGACGACGAAGTCGTTGAATGCGCCCATTGGTTCGTGTCCTTTTGTGAATGATCCGCCGGCGCATATAAGGGGGCGCGTTTCGATTGTGAAATCTCCCGACCAAAGTTGGTCGAGTGCGCGTGGGAGGTCTGGTGAGGATACATCGGTCAGGAATCCGAGTCCACCGAGATTGATGCCGAGCACCGGGGTGTTTAAACCGGCGACGGCGCGTACCACCCTGAGCATGGTGCCGTCGCCGCCGAGGACGAGGAGTGCGTCGACATTTTGAGCCAGTGCGGCCGCGTTCGGGAATGTTTCCACGTTGAGACCGGCGATTTCCGCTGACGCAGTGTCAGCGAGTACCTCGCGGCCGGCATTGTGGATACTATCCGTGACCGTTTTCAGGACGGACTTACAGCTTGGTTTTTCCACGTTGGCGATAAGGCCGACGTGCCTGACGTTGTTATTTATTTTTTTCAATAAGAGCTATGAATTCACGGTTTCCCGCCGGGCCGGTTATCGGTGACTCAACGGCGTTCACCCACGTCATGTCCGGGTGATTACACACAAACGCCTCGAGCTCGCCCAGCACGCGGCGGTGGATGTTCGGATCAGTTATTACTCCTTTACCCTTGTCCGTCTCGATTTTACCCGCCTCGAACTGAGGTTTTACCAATGCCGTTATGATGGCATGAGGGCGGAGTAATTCAAGGATCGGCGGTATGATTATTTTTAGCGAGATGAAAGAGCAGTCCACAGTGGCTAGATCGAAAGGTATGAAAGGCTCGGGAAAATTATTCCTGGAAAGGTGCCTGGCGTTTGTACGTTCCATGACGACCACCCGGGGATCGTTGCGGAGTTTCCATGCAAGCTGGCCTGTGCCGACGTCTACGGCGAAGACTCTCTGCGCGCCGTGTTGGAGGAGGCAATCGGTGAAACCACCTGTCGATGCGCCCACGTCGAGCGAGATCATGCCTGTTACGTCCAGGTTGAATGCGGTCAGCGCATGCTCGAGTTTTAAACCGCCTCGGCTGACGTAGCGCTCCCCGGCCTTCAGCCGGATTTGGTCGTCCGGTTTGATCGAGTCGCCGGGTTTTCCCGCGGGTTTGTCGTTAACCAACACCTGTCCGGCCATGAGGAGGCGTTGCGCTTTTTCTCTACTCTCGCAGAGTTCAGCTGCGACCATGGCCTGATCGAGGCGCAGCCGCTTCATTTTGGTTTTGGTCGTTCCTCTCAACTTAGATTTTCTTATTGGACGATTTATGTTTGTTGTCGCGGGATAACGGAGCGGTGTCAGTATGATTCCATCACTTTTTCCCACGCCGCGAAAAACGGGTTCATCATATTCGAATACTCGTTGATTATCTGAGTAAGGATAGACTTAATATTCTGGAGGTCCTTTTCGTTGATGATCGCGTGTACACTTCTGAGAAAGGCCTCTGTTGAATTCAGGCTGGCGGGTATTCGTGATATTAGAATGATGCAGGTGTGTCTACGCTGAACACCCGGCAGTGCGTTGATGAACTCGAGTGACTTATTGACGCCGGTCGGGAGTTTCTGGAATGTCTCCTCGATTATGACGAGCGAGTGCTGATATCTGGAGAACTTATATGTGAAGTCTTCGTGATTGGTTGCTTGGTGGACGTCGAATTCCAATTCTTCCAGCGTCCGTTGTATAGCGGCCGAAGTGGTGGGTTGGCTTACAGCCAGCAGCGCAAGCGGTTTTTGATTATCTTGTGATTTTATCATCATGAACGCCTCTTTCTAAAGAATCCCCTAGGTTGTTCGGGGGGTTGTTGCGACGGCTGAGGTTGTTGCGGCGGTGATTTCATTTGCAGCCTGGAACCGGTGTCGGCGGCGAAGCCCTTTTGCTTTTTGAGCGCGTCAATGGCCCTCGAGACGATTCCACGTTTCGAGGATGCGAAGAGCGCCGTTTCCTCTGAAATCAGACCGTTTTCGTAGGCCTCGATGCACGAGGAGTCGAAAGTAGTCCATCCGAACGGTTTGCTGGCTTCGATGATTTCGTTGAATGTTTTGCCTTCGCTTTCGCCTTGGATAATGCTTTCGGAGGTGCGCAGATTAGAGCCCATAACTTCCAGAAGCAGTGTTCTGCCGCCGCCTTGTTTTGTTACAAGGCGTTGGCTGACGACCCAGCGCAGTGTATCGGCCAGTCTGAATCTAACCTGCTGTTGTTCTTCCTGATCGAACATGCCGAGTATCCGGTTTATAGTCTGCCCCGAGTCGATGGTATGCAGGGAGCTTAAGACTAGATGCCCCGTTTCGGCGGCGGTGAGACCGATTTCCACTGTTTCACGATCGCGCATTTCGCCGACCATGATAACCTTGGGCGCTTGGCGTAATGAGGCGCGAAGGCCGGTTGCGAACATATTGAAATCGCTTCCGAGCTCGCGCTGGTTGAACGTGGATTTCTTGTGTTCGTGGACGAATTCCACGGGGTCTTCCAATGTGATAATGTGGTAGGACTTGGTATGATTGATATGATTGAGGATCGAGGCGAGCGTGGTTGTCTTGCCGCTGCCTGTGGCGCCTGTGACGAGGATGAGCCCGGTCTTTTCTTCTGCGATCTGATGGAAGATAGGTGGTAAACCGAGTTGTTCTATGGCGGGAATCTTGGTGCTGAGTTTTCTGAGGACGATCGAGAAGCTGCCGCGCTGCGAAAATATATTGACGCGGAACCGCGCCTTTCCCGGTATCGCGTACGAAGTATCGCATGAGCCGGTTCGCAGTAATTGCTCGATCAACCGCCTGTTTGTCCCGAGTATGGTCAATGCAATCATCTCCGTCTGATGCGGCGTCAGTTTTTCGATGGGCGGCTTTGTCGACGCCGGGTAAAGCTCATTGTCGGACTCGATCTGCGGCGGTTTATCGACCGTGAAATTTAGGTCTGATACATCCGCGCGCAAGTCCAGCATGGATTCCAGTATTCTGTTTAACTCGTTTTTGGTCAGCATATTATAAATATATGCATTTTGAATTTGGGTAAATTAGATTGTATCCTCGGGTGGTGGATTGGTGAGGAACGGACGGAACTTCCTTTTATCCAGCGCCTTTTCGAAGGCTTCTTCCGGGGTGACACGTTTCATTTTTAGGTGATCCATAATCGAATCGTCCAGGGGTTGATTTCCTATTCGTTTGCCGACCTGGATCATGCCCGGGATTTGGTGTGTTTTGCCTTCGCGAATGAGGTTTGCCACGCCGGTGGTGACTACCAGGATTTCCAATGCCGCTATGCGACCCTTTTTATCGACGCGTTTAAAGAGGTTTTGCGCGACTACGCCGCATAATGCTTCTGAAAGGGTTGTGCGAATCTTGTTCTGCTGGTTGGCCGGGAATACGTCGATAATGCGGTCGACCGATTTCGCTGCGCTTTGAGTGTGCAACGTGCCGAAGACCAGGTGCCCAGTGTTGGCCGCCGTCAGCGCCAGCTCGATGGTTTCCAGGTCGCGCATTTCGCCCACGAGGATTATGTCGGGGTCTTCGCGTAGGGCGCCTTTGAGCGCCGATGAAAAGGATTCGGTGTGTAGTCCGACCTCGCGATGGTTGACCAAGCATCCTTTGCTCTGGTGGACGAATTCAATCGGGTCTTCAATGGTCAGTATATGCTCGTGTTTGTTGCGGTTTGCATAATCCACCATTGACGCGAGGGTGGTTGTTTTACCGGAGCCGGTCGGGCCGGTGACCAGGATCAGGCCTTTCTTGAGCATTGCGAATTTCTTCAACACCGGCGGGAATGCGGCATCGATCTTTTCGAAATCCTCGAATGTCATTATTTGGGTGGGAATCTGTCTGAATACGGCTGCGACGCCGTTCTTTTGATTGAAGAAGTTGGCGCGGAACCTCGAGACCTCGGGGATTTCATATCCGAAGTCTACGTCGCCTGTCTCTTCGTAGACCTTGATCTTTTGTTCGGGCGCGATTTCATAGAGCATCCCTTTGAGTGAATCGCTGTCAAGCGGCGGATAATCAACCCGCTGGAGCTCGCCGTGTATGCGTAAAATCGGTGGGTTTCCGGCAGAAAGATGCAGATCGGATGCCTTCTGCTCGAACATCAGATTGAAAAAGGCGTCAATTTTAGCCATAGCGCATAATCGAATTTAATTTAATCTTCGATGATTGTAGCGTAAATTGCAAGACCAACATGCGCAATGGATATTCGATCGCCAAAGAAAAATGCCGTCGAGGAATTGATACACCGACGCTTGCGTGAGAGGGGGGTTATTTCTTTCGAGGCGTTTATGGAGGCGGCCTTGTATCATCCGGAATCGGGATATTACGCGCAAGGACGTTCGAGGATAGGGAAGAGCGGCGATTTCATCACCAGCGTGAGTGTCGGCCCGTTGTTCGGTGAGCTTCTGGGATTCGTGTTTTCGGAATGGCTCGATTCATTCGTCCGGGGTGCCTCGCCGCTATTGATCGAAGCTGGTGCGGGCACCGGCCGCCTGGCCCTGGATGTGCTCGCGTTTTTTTGTGATTATCGTCCCGAGTTGTTCGATAAGCTGGAGTACTGGGTGCTCGAGCCATCGACGGATAACAGGCGTGTGCAGGAGCGTGTACTAGGCGAGTTCACGGAGAAGGTGCGCTGGTTTGATTCTTGGGAGTGCATTCCGGAAGGGGGTGTTGACGGCGTGATTTTTTCTAATGAGCTGCTGGACGCGCTGCCTGTCAGACTATTTCAGTGGGACGCATCTGCGCGTGAATGGTTTGAAAAGGGCGTCACGCTGGGTGACGACCAATTGCGCTTTTGCCGGGCGCCATACGTTTCTGCCGCCGAGGCGCGGGATATTGTGAGGGAATGGTTTGAAGACTCGGGTATTACGGGCGGGGACTCGATGTTTACCTCGTTACCCGATGGTTTTATTCTGGAGGTGGCACAAAGGGCCAAACAATGGTGGGAACAGGCGGCGGTACGTCTGCGGAGCGGATGCCTGTTGACACTGGATTACGGGTATCTGTTCGATGAGTATCTTTGTTCGCTGCGGACAGAGGGGACATTACGCTCTTACAAGAGTCATAGTTTGAGCGCGGACGCGTTGAGAAATCCGGGCGAACAGGATATTACCGCGTCAGTGAATTTCTCTATGCTCCGGCAAGCCGGTGAGTCCATGGGGCTGACGAGTCTTCCGCTCCTGTCGCAGGAGTCATTTCTCGTTTCGGCCGCAAGACGCACGATGGAGGCGCAGGCGGTTTTCGGTGAATGGACGCCGCCGCGAATGAAACAGCTCAAGACGCTCGTGCACCCCGAGCATTTCGGTAGCGCGTTTAAAGTCCTAATCCAAAAAAAGGATATGAATGCATGTGTTTGAATGCGAGTTGTCGGTATTTGTACCAAAAATGTGACTTATGTAATACAATCAGGCGCGTATATTGACCTATAAACTTTTTTATGACTGAATTCGGTCCCACGCATTTTTTAAATAGGGAATTGAGCTGGCTGGAGTTCAATTATCGCGTCCTTGAAGAAGCAATGGACAAGACGAATCCATTGCTCGAGCGCGTTAAGTTCTTCACCATCTTCAGCTCGAACCTCGACGAGTTCTTCGAAATCCGTGTGGCCGGATTGAAACAGCAGATTGAGAGCGAGGTGGTCGAGCGCACCATAGACGGTCGGACGTCCTCCGAGACTTTTCTGGCCATTGCGCGGAAGACGCAGCGATTGGTTGATAAACAGTATTCATCCTGGCGGAACGACCTCCTTCCAGAACTCGAAAAAAACGGGTTCAAGTTCCTGGACATCGAGCAGCT
>JAIPKD010000093.1 GCA_021733835.1 Verrucomicrobiota bacterium | reverse complement strand
TTTCATCCGCCGCTTGCGAGTGCTCGGACGAATGCCGTACCCGGTACCAAGGCGCGAGAGCATTGCGGTTCTTGAAGACTTCGCCGCGTGTCAAAACAACTTTGAACAACAGCGAGATGAAATCCTTGGCATGGCAAAATTTGACCTTACGCGCCGAAGTGAGGAGGGGATGACTCTTTAGGATAACGAATGATTTATCGTGCCGGCCGGCGTACTTTTTGAGTTTTCGCCCAAGATCGATTTCTTCTGCGACGAATAGTTCGTTATTGAACCCGCCGACTTCGCGGAACGCTGCGGCGTTACAGAAGATGAATGAGCCGGCAGGCCATTTCGTTATTCTACTGATGGCGTTCCAAATATGGATTCCCGGAACGAGTCTGCCGATGGTGGAATCGAAGCATAATGTCGAACCGCCGCCTGCGTATTTACCTGATAAGATCGCTCTGGAAACCTCGATGAAGAGTTCCTGCGAAGGAGAGGAATCCGCGTCGATGAAGATCAGCCAATCGCCTTTTGCGGCTTTTGCGCCGGTGTTTCTGGCGCGCGCTATTTGATTGAACGGTTCGTGGACGACCTTTGCTTGGTATTCGCGTGCTATTTGCGGTGTGGCATCAGTGGAGTTATTGTCGCAAACAATCAGCTCGGTACCCCATCCGAGACACGTGAACGCTTTCGAAGCGGTCGAGATCGCTTTGAGAGTGCGCGGCAGTGTTTCTTCCTCGTTAAAGGCGGGAATGACGAATGATATTGTAATGGGATTGTTATCGGGCCATGGCGATTTATTCATTTCAACTAAAGTCTTAATATTAATGCGGTTCAGCCGGTTTTATACGGGACGCCGGTTCACGGAATTGCCAGCAACGCCACTGTGTACAGTGGAATGGATCAACGATCCGAATCATCTATAACGCCGCGTCTGTTTAAGTCTGTTTAAATATGCGTGCGGTAATAACCTCGGGTAGTATCGCGGTTTTTGCAATCGTTTTGATTATCGGGGGTTTGAGGGTATCGGTGAGCGAGGGCCTGGAGGCCTTCATGAAAACGGCAGCCTTGGCATATCGAATTGGAACGGCTGCAGAAGTCCTGCAGGATTTGGAGGAGGCCTTGTTGTATTGCGGCGCCGGCGAGTTTACGGCGCGGCATGTTGTTCAGAAGTCTGAGTCTTGCAAGGCGCAGGAGTGAATTATCCTCGGCCTGAGGCCAGGAAAAGTATAATTCCTCGGCGTGCGCCTTGAGTTTCCGATTGTCTCCGCGGATTGCCCTGATCCAGAACCAGGGTATGACGGCATTTACGGCGATATCCGTTGTGCGCGCGCGGCCGAGCAGCGGTTGAGGTTTTTGTGACGCCCGTGAGAACAGAGAGTAATGGTTGCGCCAGAATGGGTCTTCGGGGGCTTGGAGGATTTCCAGGAGCGACTCAGGTAGGTTCCTGGCTTTTGGTTGGGTATTTGTAAACCATTTCTCGAGTTTGCCGATCCATTCGGAGTCGGATAGCCAATTCGATGCGAGTGCGAGCCGGCGGTGCGGATGGTTTGCCGGACGCAGGCCTTGGAGCCGCCAAACGCTGCGCGGCAATATGGTTTCCGAGAATATATGACGTTCTTTCCACCAGTAGTCCCAGATTCTTCTCACGTAGTAGTCAGAAGCCGATTCAATTCTGGGTAATTCCGGGGGCAGGAGTCCGCTGATGCCGAGGAGGCGTGAATGGATATGAAAGGTCTCCGTCGCGCCGGGTAGCGGGGTGGACTGGAGGGTCGGGATTAATTCGGCTATCCGTTGCATAGGCCAGGAGTTGTGTTTGTAACCGAGCGCGCGGAACATGACTTCGTAGAGTGCATGTGTCCAGCCGGTTTGACGCGCACGCGCTTCGATGCGCCTGGCCTTGGACTCGAGCCGTACCAGCGCCGCCTGTGCAAGCAGCTCCCGCCGCGTGTCCGGATGCAGTATCCTGAAAGACGGCGCGCAAAGGCCGCATACGGATGACGGCGGCGTCACCGGATGCCGTTCCAGCCAGAACGAGAGCTCGAACAGCGGCGCGTCCAAGAATGGCCTTAGACAGGCCGTAGGGATCGAGTGGCTGAAGGGGCGGTCGGTATTCCAAACAACATGGAGTATGACGTCTTTGTAGAATGGATTGTGTTCGTGATTATGATTCCGCCAATCGGCGGGGCATGGGTCTATTTCCACGTCGCCGGTGATAACGCTGCCGTTCGACCATTGCACGACGGTATTCAGGAAATCTGGGCCTGCCGAGTGATTGTGGAATCCGGGATGAAGTACCGTGAACGGGAGGCCGTCGACGGTTTCCATCCTCTCGCGTGTGAGCCGTTGGTGTTGCCAGATTGAATGGAGTAGCTTTTCGGCGGGCGCCTCTTCGCGGCCATCGTTCAATGTGGATTCTATGATTGAATTCCGCCAATGCGCGTATGTGTCCGGTCGGAGTATCATAATAATGATAAAATTAATGAAATATCTATTATTGTCAATTCAATAACATATATATTTCCAGTCTCCGCGGTAGGATGAGCCGAATCGATAGTGAAACGAAAGATTTTGCCAAATTGTGCTGTGCTGATATTTTATCCTGTGTTGAGGTCGCGGGTGAAACAACAATCAGGATACGATAAGTCGGACAAAACCGGTGCGGAGATTCCTCTGCATGACGAGCAGAATCGCAGGGACAAGCGTAAGCTGTGCATTGACAAGGTCGGCGTACGCGGATTGAAATTTCCTATTCAGGTCAAGGACAAGGCACACGTGCTTCAAAACACCGTGGCGACGATCGGCATGTATGTGGATTTACCCAAGGAGTTCAAGGGCACGCACATGAGCCGGTTTATCGAGGTGCTGAATGCGCATGGCCGGATTATCCATGTGGATAATTTGGATGACATACTCCTGGCCATTCAACGCAAGCTGAAGTCCAAGAACGCGCATCTGGAGGTCGAGTTTCCTTATTTCATGGAAAAAACGGCGCCCGTCAGCGGGATCGAGAGCTTAATGGATTATCAGGCGAAGTTTGATGCCACGTCGTACGGTGACAAGATCGATTCCGTGATGACCGTTAAGGCGGGGGTCACGACGTTATGCCCATGCTCGCGCGCTATAAGCGAGCATGGCGCGCATAATCAGCGAGGCGAGGTCTCGGTACATACGCGTTCCCGGGAATCCGTTTGGATCGAGGATGTGATAGACATTATCGAGACCTCCGCCAGTTCGGGGCTTTACGCGTTGTTGAAGAGAACCGATGAGAAATACGTGACCGAGCATGCCTATGAAAACCCGGTTTTCGTAGAGGACCTGGTAAGGAACGTAGCGCTTCGGCTTAATCAGCTAGAGGAGGTTTTCTGGTTCAAGGTAGAGGCGGAGAATTTCGAGAGTATCCATAACCACAGCGCTTACGCATGCATTGAGCGCGACGCTTATTATACACAACGTCTTAAATAACTGCGCATATATTAATGTCGTCGTGTATAGGAGCGGGTTTCGCGCGGCGCGTGTTTATCTATTGATCTTCCAGAACTCGGACACGGTTCTCGCGGATTCCAGGTAGTCCTCGAATTTTTTCACGATTTTGGGGTGAGCGTCGGCGAGATTGTGTTTTTCCCCGATATCCGCGGTGAGGTTATAGAGTTCCAGCGGAGCCTCCGGGGATTTTCTAACGACTTTCCAATCCATCCATCGCGCCGCTTGTTGGTAGCCGCGCTCGTGGAATTCCCAGAACAAGAACCGGGGTTCGATGTTTTTTCGTTCGCCGGTGATTACGGGGAGGATGTTGACGCCGTCGATGTCGTCCGGCGCGTCGGCGCCCGCGGCGGCCGCGGCGGTGGGGAGGAAGTCGGCGAAGTACCAGGGAGTATCATTGACGCGGCCCGGTGTGATATGTTCCGGCCACCAGACTATTGCCGGGACGCGGATACCGCCTTCGTACAAATCGCGTTTGATCCCGCGCAACGGGCCGTTGGAATTATTGAAATCCGGATCGTTCCCGCCTTCGCTGTGCGGCCCGTTGTCGGAGGTGAAGAACACGATCGTGTTTTCGGCGATACCGAGTGTTTCGAGCAGCTTCCGGATTTTTCCGACATCACGATCCATGCGCGTGATCATCGCCGCATGCCCCTTTTGCGCATCAGGCCAATTCTTGTCGGTGTAGATGCCGTACTCTGGTACTTCCATGCCTTTATTACCCGCCTCGTTATTTGCGTGGGGGATCGTGTACGAGAGGTATAGGAAGAACGGTTCCTCCTTATTTTCTTTTATAAAATAAAGCGCTTCTTTGGTGAATAGGTCGTGGCTATAGACGAGTTTCTTCGAGGCCATGCCGGCGCCTGCTTTGTCCTCATTGGGGACAACGTTGGGCAGCCCGACTTTCTCTCGGTTCCTGTAGAGGAAAGTGGGATAGTAATTGTGCGCGTGGCGCTGGTTCAGGTAACCGAAGAAATAATCGAATCCCTGACTGTTCGGTACGCCTGTGGTATCCGGCTCGCCCAGGCCCCACTTTCCGATCAGTGCGGTGCGATAGCCTTGTTCCTTCAGAATCTCGGCGATTGTGGTGTCCTCGGGGCGCAGCGGAATCCGGCGGTTGCCGCGAATCCAGGCGTGGCCGGTGTGTAGTCCTGTCATTAAGACGCATCTGGACGGCGCGCATACGGTTGATCCCGCGTAGGCTTGAGTGAACCGTATACCCTCGGCGGCGAGTTTATCTATTTCGGGCGTCTTGATGCGCTGTTGTCCGTAGCATCCGAGGTCGCCGTACCCCAGGTCGTCGGCGAGGATGAATATGATGTTCGGATGTTCAGCCGCCTGAGACGGGGTTGGGCACCACGAGACTGCGGCGGTTAGACAAAGGGCGATTAGGATTTTTTTAGTGTTCTTGAGTTTCATGATATTCTCACGGTTCAGGTGATAAGTCGTTGTGTTTGATTTGATCACGTTAACGATAAGATTTGATGTGTGAAATCCATTGTTCCCGGATTGATTTCAGTTCTTCGACTATATCGGGGTGTTTCCCGGCGAGGTTCTCTTTCTCGCTCGGGTCTGCATTTAAGTTTGAGAGGAATAAATTATTTACGGTTTGCACGGGCTTATCCTGTGTTGGGTCTCTCGGATTCCCGATCAATTTCCATGGGCCGCGTCTGACGGCCCATTGATTGCCGAGCCCCCAGAACATGGTGTCGTGCGGTGATTCCGCCGAATCGGATTCGATAACCTTGACCAAGCTTTTTCCGTCGATGTGGCTATCTTTTGGCAACGTGACGCCGCAGAGCTCCGCCATAGTGGGCAACCAGTCGGATGCATGTACGGGTTGCGCGCGGGTTGCGCCGGAAGGCAGATGCCCGGGCCAGCTGATAATCGCGGGCACGCGTATGCCCGCTTCAAACAGGCTGAACTTGGCGCCCCGAAATTTGCCGGCATAACCACCGCCGCCGTGCGCGCGGGTTTCGGTCGAGTACCCGCTGTCGGACTGGAAGGCTATGATTGTATTTTCCCTGAGGTTCAGGTTTTCGAGGATTTCCAGTAATTCGCCTATCCTTTCATCGAGCGTCGATACAAAAGCCGCATAGAGGTTTCGTGGATAAGGGAGGCTGCTGTAGTGTTCCAGCCATTTTTCGGTGCCTTGATAAGGATAATGCGGTGTGTTCATTGCAAAGTAGAGGAGGAACGGTCGTTCCCTATTGTTTTCAATGAACCGTCGCGCTTCATCGACCATTAAGTCCGGAAAAAAACGTCCGTATTCGTACACCTCCTTGCCGTTGCGCCAGAGGTCATGCCGATTCGGCCCGTTCCAATAGAAGAAGTGCGAATAATTGTCTATGCACCCGCCCATATGCCCGAACGAGTAGTCAAACCCTTGTGCATTGGGCATTGTGTCGTCGGAATAACCCAGATGCCATTTTCCTATGTGCGCGGTGGCGTATCCTGCGGCCTCGAATATTTCCGCGATTGTCGTCTTCTTATTCGGCATCCCGCCATGGCCGCGCCTGGAGCTTACATTCCCGGGGACACCCGCGCAATGCGGTAGGCAGCCGGTCAGCAAAGCCGCCCGCGAAGGCGAGCAAACAGGCGCGCCAGAGTAGAATTGCGTGAACCTGACGCCGTCGTCGGCGAGGCTGTCGATGGCGGGCGTTACAAGGTCTTTGGCGCCATAACAGCCGGCATCCAGCGCACCTTGGTCGTCGGTAAAGATAATAACGACATTCGGTTTCCGGTTGTCATTATTTTTGGTTGTGGCGCCTATTGCTGATTCAAGTGGCGCCGTTAACAAAGCAACGAGACAGATGACGATGCCAAATGGTAGCTTGTAGGGTACTTGAGACGGTAAATTGTATGCGCTATTCATAACCGGATTCAGTGCTGATTTCTAATTTATTATGAATAATTATGTCGATTCGGGAATTGAAAGTCAAAGAAGTTAACGTCCTCCTCCCTAAAGTCTTGTTTCGGTCATTTCTAAGTCGATGATTTGAATTTGTTTCGTGCTTCGATATTTGTGCTTTGGATTTATTCCTCTCGCACACGTTCGCGTTAGCGTTCCCGATTCTGTTTATTCGCAGTCGATGATCCTATACGAGAACGCGTACGAGAACGGGAGGGATGCGGAGCGCGGCTGTGTCCGAAGGATCAGCCGCAGCGGCTTCGAATACTACGGTTTCATCCGATTACCGGGGGCAACGACTTTTCGAGACTGCTGCGGCTGGCTTTCAGTACATCCACGCTCCGAAAATAGCGGCCCCGAACACCACGCCTTCACCCGATTGCCAACCGTCTGCGCCTTTTCGAATCCCGTAGGGATGGAATATTACGTCCCTAAAGGGACTTATGGATTTGTGTGGCGGGTGTGGCTATAAATATTTTGCCCCTGACGGGGCAAATCTCCAAACATTCCACTCCTTCGATCCCACAGTTCTAAAAAACGCTCGTAAATTGTAGGAGCCGCACAAAATTTTATCAAAAAAATGCAGGAATAAGTTTGACTCATCCCGGCTTTTTTGAGAGGTGTTGACCAGATAACCAAGAATTACACAGAGAAAGAACTTTCCTTTTTCGGAAAGAATTGCGACCTGAGTTTAGAATAATGTTTTTGCATAACTCCAAAACACTGCTCAGAGGGGAGGTGGTTTTACGTATGCTACAGCCGATTTCAGGATAACAGTTGGATGAAAGAAAAATATTCGGTGAAATGATGTGATGAGATTCCTTGTCCATTCAAAAAAGCAGCGGAAATATTGATAGCCATGCATGAGAATCATCCAGAGCGTAAAATCCAGCAGAAAAATTTAGATATCTCGAGTCTGTTTGCCTCGCGCTTGAGGTGCTGGCGTAAATCAAGACAAATACCAATCAAGCAAATTGCTGCGGATTTGAATGTTTCAGTGGCCGTAGTTTCCTCCTGGGAGCATGGTACACGGTTTCCTTCAGTAACAAACCTTGAAAATATCTCCGCGTATACAGGTATCCCAGTATGGCAATTCTTCTACGAAATTATGCCAAACGAATTGGAGAAAAATCCCTTTTACGACGAATAACAACGAATAAGTTCACTTATTGTGAAAAAATACTTGGCGGATGACGTATGTTATTCTTGAGCGGTAACAAAATGATGTTACATAATATTCGAAAATATCTATAAATGCAGCGCGACGAATTTAAATAAAAAGGACCAATTGTGAAGTCTGGACATTTTAGAATTCTTTTACTAGCTTTAACTTCAGTAATACTTGGCATAAATGAATCAAATGCAGGTTGGGCAGTAAGATATGTTTACGATGGCCTGTCTGGAACTGCGATTACCAACCTCACCGAAGGAACAAATGAATTAGGCGAGGTGATGTTTCCTGACGGATATACAACCTCCGAAATCCTGCCACCGGCATTTGACGTCAGGGATTTCAGTACTTACGTCAATGATGCTGAACCTAATGATTATGGTAGCTATATACCCGCGTATATCCAGGCGCCCCAGACGGGCGAATACACATTCTGGGTCAGGAGTGACGATTCTTCACAGTTATGGTTGAGTACGGATGAAGATCCGATCAACAAGCAACTGGTTGCTTCTGTGCCGGATGGACAATGGTCTCCGGAATGGGATTCATTCGCCGAACAAAGGTCCGAGCCGGTTAAGCTCGAGAAGGGTGAGGTCTACTACGTGGAAATACTTCATAAGGAAGCTGTCCATGGTGACTTCGTGGAAGTCGGCTGGCAATTACCGGACGGCACATTACAGCGGCCGATGCCGGTTGATTATGTCCAGCCTTCCATTTCACCGCTTTGGGATGATTTTATGGGGGTTTACACTGACCCGTCGATAGTAGACGGCCCGTATGCTTCACCTTCGTCAGCTGTTAAAGAAGCTGAATTGGTGACGTTGTATGCGGATTTCTATGCGTCACAACCGGCAACTTACCAGTGGTATAAGAACGGCGCTCCGATATCTGGTGCGACATTGTGCTCGTACACGTTCCGGGCCGAGCTCGGCGATGACGGGAACTCGTATACGGTAAAGGTCACAAACGCCAACGGACAGTCGGTGGAGAGCAGTTGGGATGTCTTTTTGACGGTGTTCGCCGATACTGTTCCGCCCCGGATTGATAGTGCCTCCTGTACGCTCAATCCTTACGAGGTAACACTCGAGTTCAGTGAGCGCGTGAACGAAACCGAAGCGACTAATCCAGGCAATTATTCACTGGACCCCGCTACGGTGAACTTCACCGAGGCCAACTTGCTCGACGACGGTAAAACAGTCGTACTCACGGTGGACGAGATGCTCCAACCGGGTAACGTATACACCGTTAATATATCGGGAATTCACGACCTGGCGTCTTCGCCGAATCCGGCCGTGAACGATCCGCCGGCGAAATTATCCATTACCGACGGAATGATCCAGTATTTCTATTATTGGGACATCGCCGGTATGACCACGAACGACATTCTCGATAACGCTCGTTATCAAAGCGAAGACTACGACGAGACGGGTTTTGCCACGAGCTTGATGTTGCCTTGGGGAGTCGCTGAAAACTACATCGGCCAGGTCAAGGGCTATGTTACGCCGCCCGAAAGCGGAGATTATACGTGTTGCTTCGGCAAGCGTGCGGACGCGAAAAAAATCTGGGCTTGGGCGGCGCAGCGACGGTGGCTATAGTCGGCAATGGCTGTCGTGTAGGAGTGGGGCTCGATTGAATGTCGGCGGGGGCCGGGGGCGTCTGAAAG
>JAIPKD010000092.1 GCA_021733835.1 Verrucomicrobiota bacterium | reverse complement strand
GAGAACCGGCGAAAGGATTCGTCACCTTGGCGTCTTCTTATTGGCCTAGCAAGCAATATTCACGCTGCACACCACTATGACAGTTATCTACAGCCCTACGAAGACATCATATGGGGGTGGGCAAGCACGACGGAAGAAGCGCAGGATATCTATAATCTCTTCGATGGGATTGTTTCGTTCACGCGAAGCCACATGCGTGACGATTGGCTTCTGAGTAAACTTGATTGGTACGGTACACCAGATGCGTAAGAAATCAATTTCACTGAGGGAGTTTAGCCACATCCCCAGGAAGGTTGGACCCAAAATCCAGCAACGCATTAATGCCCTCAAGGTGGGACAGAAAATGCAAGACCTTCCAGAAGAGTTTTGGCACGATAGTTTTCGATACTACTTCAAAGAGGATCCGACGAGAAATGGCGGCCCTAATCTGCGACTTATCCGGCTCGATCCTCGTCGGCCATCGCTAACCGTGACAGGCTTTGTTTTCAACAAGTTTGTGCACCCGACCGAGAATCGGTACATCACACCGCGTGAAGCCGCGAGGCTTCAGGGATTCCCCGATGACTTCATCTTTCATGGCGCGCTGACCAGTGTTCAACGACAGGTTGGAAACGCAGTGCCAGTACAACTGGCAACCGCTATAACAGAAGCTATCTTGGAGCATGTTGAACAACATAAACCCCTTGGGCTTGGGGCTCAAATCTACAATTCGGGGTGTTTCCCAGCCCTCAGCTTGTTCTCTGGCGCTGGTGGCATGGATATCGGCGTGCTCAGAGCGAAACACAAGAAATTGGTGTTTGACGTCAAGACATGCGTTGAGTGTGACCACGATTGCTGTGAAACCCTTCGCAAGAACTTCGGGTCGAGAGTCAACGTAGTTCACGAAGACATATCAACACTCGATTCGAAGCAAGCACTGGATCTCTGCAATACAAGAAGCACATTTCTGCCACTCATCATAGGCGGACCACCATGTCAGGCGTTTAGTCAGGCGGGAAAGCAGAAGGGCGTAAACGATGATCGAGGGAAGCTCATCTTTGAGTTTCTTCGATTCGTGCAGGAGATTCAACCCGTCTATTTCGTTATGGAGAACGTCTCCAACTTGCGTGGCGTCGCAAAAGGCGGGCTACTCCGCGAGATACAGGATCGTATTGACGAGATTGGATACAACTTCACATGCAACCTCCTTTGCGCCGCCGATTATGGCGCAGCGCAACTGAGACGGCGGCTTTTCTTCATCGGCGTGAAAAAGCCCTACCCCGCTGTTCAAGCACCCTTACCAACGCACGGGGATGTTGGAGAAAGCCTGTTCGTCGACAACCCGTATGTTGGTGTAGGAGAAGCCTTTGAAGGGCTTCCTTCTTTGAAGAATACTGATCTCAATACCGAAATTGCGGTACATCCCGTCGTGCGTGAAGCGCTTTCCAAAAGACAGCGGTACCGTACGCGAACAGGCCGTTGACATGGACAAGGTTTCCAAGACCACTCGATCCCGGATCATGTCTCGAGTACAGTCAACGGGGAACAAGAGTACTGAGGTACGCCTTCGCGCCATGCTTACAAGAAGTGGAGTAAGAGGTTGGAAGGTTAGACCTTCTGAGCTGGATGGCAAGCCTGACTTCACCTTTCCCGACGTTCGAGTTGCTGTGTTCGTGGACGGGGCATTTTGGCATGGCGCTCCCGGCTTCTCTCGTTTTCCGAAATCACGCGTGGACTACTGGAAACCAAAGATCGAAGGAAATCGCCAGAGGGATCGTGAGATAACAAAACGCCTCAGAGGGAAGGGTTGGGCAGTTATGCGCTTCTGGGATTACGAACTGCGTGACAATCCGAGGGACGTTATAGCGAAGATCAGAAAGAAGGTCCAACAACGGAGTTCAGCTTACAAATGACAAGAAGCCGAACAACTGGGGCCGATGGGATCGCGCCTCGTCATTCTACATTTGTTGCGAGCGATTGCGCGGCGGCTTGACATTGGCGAAGATCAGCGAATTGACTGGCGGCATGCGCTACAAGACGGTATATACACGTGTGAAAGGGTTTAAGGCTCGGCCTAAAACGGAATCTCAGTTGCAAAGGATCGCCGAACAATGCGCGAAGAAAATGAAGAATGACGAGACGTGACCCCAAAGACCATAAAAATTAGTTTCGGAAACAGAACAAATATAACCTGAGATATGAAACATTTCAAAAAAACAATCCTAATTAGTTTAGCTTTTCTAGCAGCTCCGAATATTAAATTGACAGCCCAGAATTCACATTCACCCAGCCTCGAATCGATAAAAGAAAAACCCAATATTTTGTGGGTGTATGTAGAGGATACCAATCCGTGGATGAGTTGCTACGGTGACCAGGTAGTGGAAACACCGCACATCGATGCATTGGCAGAGGACGGCGTTCAATTTAATCGCGCCTACATGACAGCCGGAGTCTGTTCACCTACGCGGTCGGCCATCATTACCGGGATGTACCAAACGTCAATTGGCGCCCATGAGCATTACAGCTCTTTTTCCGAATGGCGTGGGAACAAAATGGAAGTTTGGAATCCAAATCACCTTGGAGTACGCACGTTGCCCGAGATTTTTAAGGCTGCCGGGTACTATACATTCAACGAGGGGAAAAATCATTACAATTTTGTTTTTTCCGACGAAGATCTATATGACCGAAAAGGCCCGAATGGTTTCAAAGGTGCAAGAGACAAAACTGAATGGAGCGGCAGGAAAGAAGGCCAGCCGTTTTTTGGTCAAATTCAGCTTAGAGGCGGTAAATATGGCAATCCGCCGGATGTGGTTGCCCCGGACGCGGTGGAGGTGCCTCCTTATTATCCCGACCATAAGGTTTACCGTGAAGAGATTGCTCATCATTACAATACAATTTTAAAACTGGATGAAATATTAGGTGATATCATTGCGAAACTGAAGGAGGATGGATTGTATGATAATATAGTAGTCTTCTTTTTCTCCGACCATGGTATGCGTCTTCCGCGGCACAAGCAATTCTTATATGAAGGAGGAATTCGCGTTCCGCTGATTATTGCGGGGCCCGGTATCCCGGTAAACCAGGTGCGAGACGATTTGGTCAGTGGTATCGATATCAGCGCTACTACCCTGAAACTGGCAGGAATTGATATTCCTGATCACATGCATGGAATGGATATGTTTGCGCCCGACTTCAAACGGGATTATGTGATTGCCGCCCGTGACAGGTGCGATTTTACCATTGACCGGATTCGTGCGGTGGTAACCGACCGCTACAAGTACATCCGAAATTTCATGACCGACAAACCTTATTTGCAATCGAATTACCGCGACGACCGAGAGTCGATGAAGGTTTTAAAACGTTTGTACAGGGAAGGCAAATTAAATGAGGTGCAATCACATTTTGTTAGCGATGTACGCCCCGCCGAGGAGTTATACGATTTGCAGGAAGACCCACACGAAACCAATAACTTGGTGCATTCTTACAAACGTAAACATGCCATGGAACTGGCAAGACACCGAGATATACTCTACAAATGGATAATCGAAACCGATGACAAAGGCCGCTTCCCTGAAACCGATGAGGCGCTAAAAGCAGTAATCGATCGATGGGGTGAAAAAGCCGTCAATGAGGAATATAAACGGGTGAGGGATAAATGACACACAATCCAAGTGTAGTATACACACCATATGCAAAGGTTTACCCCTGAAATTGTATTCAAATTTGCTAAATATATGATCAAAGATTAAAAAACAAAAATGGAATTATGAAGTCTTTAATAACAGGTATAACTGGATTCGTGGGAAGCCACTTGGCGGAATTCTTACTGGAGAAAGGAGAGGAAGTATACGGTAATTGCAGATGGAGAAGTCCGATGGAAAATATTGAGCGCATAAAGGACAAGATTAATCTTGAACAGTGCGAGCTTCTTGATCCGGTATCTGCAAGAGAGCTTATAGCTAAAGTAAAACCTGATGTCATTTATCATCTTGCCGCACAATCTTACGTGCCCGCAAGTTTTAATGAACCGAATGTGACTATCGAGACTAATGTTATAGGTACCCTTAATCTTCTTGAGGCAGTAAGACAGGAAAAGATAGATCCGATATTTCATGTATGTTCTTCTTCTGAGGTTTATGGGCAGGTCAAGGAAGATGAGATTCCGATAACGGAGGATAACCGTTTCAGACCTGCTTCGCCTTATGCTGTGAGCAAGGTAGGTGAGGATATGATCGGCCTGCAATATTACCTAAGTTACGGCATCAAGACCATAAGGACAAGGATGTTTACACATACTGGTCCACGGCGAGGACAGGTATTTGTTGTGTCTGCTTTTGCTAAACAGATTGCAGAAATAGAGAAAGGGATTAGGGAACCAGTGATAAGGGTCGGGAACCTTGATTCTGTGAGGACTTTTGCTGATGTAAGGGATACTGTAAGGGCCTATTATCTTTTGACAAAGCACTGCAAACCAGGAGAAGTGTATAATATAGGCGGTGAACGTACTATGACGATAGGCGAGATGCTTAATATGCTTATCTCTATGGCAGATGAGAATATCAAAGATAAGATAAAAGTTGAAGTGGATGAAAAACTTCTTAGGCCTTCTGATGTAACTCTTCAGATACCTTCTTTTGAGAAATTTAAAAACGAAACAGGCTGGAAGTCAGAGATACCTTTTGAAAAGACGCTTAAAGATACACTTGATTATTGGAGAAAGAAACTTTAATGAAAAAGCTGGATATAATACTTATTTGATGAGACGGGGTCATCCGTCATTTCGTATTCTGTATTAAATATAATTTAACGCTATTGGCGGGCAAATTGAAGCATATCCGACATTAAACCGGATTGCATACCGCTTTCAAGTGGTTGCAATAGGCATGCCAGAGTTCGGTTAGTACCGGGGAGATGCCGGACTTAACGCCGTTTATCTGAGTGATATGTTTTATTCCCGATACGCTTTGTGTGAGGAATACGGCATTTGCCTTTAAAAGGTCTGCCGGTGTGATTTGGCCTTCGCGGCATGGTATATCAAGCCTGTTGCATAGCTCGATAATGAGTGCGCGTGTAATACCGGGGAGGATAACAGACTGGATCGGCGGCGTGTATACGGTTTTATCCCTGATCCAGAACAGATTCCCGCTCGAGGTCTCGGCGGCATAGCCGTTGGTATCGGTTAGGATTGCTTCGGAGAAACCGTGTCGCGCGGCTTCCATCGCGGCCAGTACCTGGACGAGTTTATTGTTGGTTTTGAAAAGTTGAATCTTCGCCGGATGCAGATGAAATAACTCCGAGACAAAAGCGGATGTTGTCCCCGGCCCTTGCCGATTAACCGGCGATGTTTCGTAAAGACTCAAAATGAGCGTGGGACTTGCCGTCGCGGGTGGTGTATAACCGCGTCCGCCGGCGCCGCGTGTGAGTTCGATGCGCAGCGCGGCACAGGGACGGTTATTCCGACGCACGAGTTCGAGGGCGATGTCCCGGACATCGTCGAGCTGCAACGGCATAGGTATATGCAGGAATTCGGCGCCTTCTGTTAGTCTTTCGTAGTGTTTTTCCAGCAGGAACGGGAGGCCGTTTTCTATCCTGATGGTCTCGAATAGTCCGTCTCCGTAAAGGAATCCGCGGTCGCTGACGTGGATCATCGCTGCCTCTTCCTCAACGAAATGATTGTTTAAATATATCCAAGTCATAATTGTTGTGTGGTATGGGGAATCGAATGATTGTTTAAGGCGCGGAGGAACCCGTTTGCTTTGCATATTGTCTCTTCGAACTCGGCTTCCGGTGAAGAATCGTAGACTATACCGGCGCCGACGGGGAAACGGATCATACCGTCGGCGAATATACCGGTTCGGATAAGGATATTGAATTGGCTTACCCCGTTGAAACCGAGGTAGCCAAGGCAGCCGGTGTAGAATCCTCGGGGTTCGGATTCGAGTTCGTCGATTATCTGCATGGCCCGGAACTTAGGCGCGCCGGTGATGCTGCCGCCGGGAAAACAGCTTATCAGCGCGTCATGATGCCGGATGCCCGGGCGTAGACTACCCTCGATCGTCGATACCAGGTGCTGTACGTATGAATAACGTTCCAGACTCGCGAGGGCGGGGACGCGGATCGAGCCAAGTTCGCAGACCCTGCCCAGGTCGTTTCTGAGCAGGTCGGTGATCATTAGGAGCTCGGCGTTTTCCTTTTCGCTCGAGATCAGCTCGTCGGCGAACGCGGCGTTCCGTGTTACGCTCGACGACGCAGGGCGCGTTCCCTTGATAGGACGCGTGGTGATATGATTCCCGTGTATCTTGAGAAAAAGCTCGGGGGAACTTGATACAAGCTGAATTCTTCCCAGGTCGGCAAATGCTGAAAACGGCGCAGGCGCCGAACGCGAGAGGTGTTTAAATAATTCCCACGGCGGACATGGCATTTGCGCAAGAAGTTGGCGGCATAGGTTGACTTGGTAGATATGGCCATGCTTGATGTATTGTTTAATTGTATTGACTTTATGGATAAACTCGGATTTTGAGATGTTCGAGCGTATATCGGCGGCGCCCGGCATGTGCGTGGTTCCAATGGTTCGGGGTTGTTCGGCGTTTGCGGCGGTATGTGTGGCCGATTCGAGTATCCGTTTCCAATAATCGAGACGTATTTCCGCGCGTGTCCGGCTGCGTGCCGCGCTTGAATCGAGTCCCGTCGAGACGATATAGAGGTTCGACAGGAAATGATCGAACACAATCAGACTGTCATAGAAAAAGGCATGTATCAATCGTATACCGGCGAGAGGAATCCTGAGCGGTGAGAGCTTGGGCTCCAGGAGGTTCTTTAGATCGTAGCTCCATGCCCCGAAACAGCCGCCTAGGGGGAACGGACACGATTGTTCCGCCGGTGTTTCGAATCTCGAAAGTATTCGTGGGACGATGTCGCGGATGTCGCCCTCGATCTTGCGGGAGCCGTTTGTGTCGTGGATCGATGTCGTCCGTCCGTCGAACTCGAGAGACATGAACGGATGTGCCGCCAGGATGGAGTAGCGTCCGAGTTTGTGTCCACCGGCGGTGCTGCGGAGGAGGAATGTGTGTTTGAGGTTCGGCAATGACTCCGCTACTTGTTCCGGTTCGATAAAGTCGTTGAATGAATGGATAATCGGATCGACCCGGTTCGCGCTTGGCTTAACCGTATGCGCCGTACGAACTTGCTTGGTGGTTGCCCGGAATTTCCGCATTGGTTTTTAAGTTTTCGGCAACTTCCGATAGTCGATCCGCCGATCGTTTGATTCAAAATGCCAGGTGCTTTGCCGGGTCGATGTTTGGATCGACCGGACCTACCAAGGACAGGCTTGAGCGTTCGGGCGTTAGGAACTCGCGCGCCACGGCGCGAACGTGTCTGGGCTTAACGTCCATGAGGCCTTCGGCAATTTCCAATGCGTGAACGGGGCGACCGTAGAGCAGGAGGTTTTCACTGTTCCACATCATATGCTGTGTGGTGTTTTCAAGGCTCATGGCCAGTTGACCGAGCAGGTAATCGCGCGCGCGTTTGAGCTCGCCGCGACCCGGAGGTGTTTGCGCTAATCTCAGGATTTCGCCGCGGATAATGTCCAGAACGGGGATGAGTTGCTCCGGATCGAGCCCTGCCGTGATGGCGAGCATGCCGGTGTCTTCGAAATGCGTGTTGTAACTGGTTATATTATACGTCAGACCATGGTTTTCCCTGAGCGCCTGGAATAGGCGTGAACTCATGTTCTCGCCGAGAATGGCGTTTAGTATCCGAACCGCATAACGCCGTTTATCGTGACAAGAACAGGTAACAAATCCGATGGCAAGCTGGGTCTGTTCTATGTCGCGTGGAACAATTTTTACATTCGGCCCTTTGCGATTATTGCTTGCCGGCTCGAAGCGGGGGCGTTGTCCACGATTGAATTTTCTCGAGAACCTGGAAACGGCGCGCACGAGGCGTTCGTGGTCGACGGGGCCGGCGGCCGAGACCAGTGTTGCGTTTGTAACGTAATTATTGCGATAGAATTCGACTATCCGGTTCCTGTCCAACGCGTCGATGGATTCGAAATTTCCCGTAACGCAGCGTCCGAGCGAATTATCCGGCCAAATGGTTTCGTTAAGGAGGTCTTGGACGTATTGTTGCGGCTGGTCGATGTACATCGTCAGTTCGTCCCTTATGACGTTTCGTTCCTTTTGAATTTCCACCTCGTCGAAGCGTGAATTAAGGAACATATCCATCATCACGTCCAGGAGTTTGCTGAAGTGATCATGCCTGGCCTTGGAATAGAAGCAGGTGTTATCCTCGGAAGTGAATGCGTTTAAGTCACCGCCGATACCTTCGATTGCCTCGGATATTTGACGCGCGGTTCGTTTGCCGGTGCCCTTGAAAAGCAGATGCTCGATGAAGTGCGATACGCCGCTCCATTCCGCAGGTTCGAAACGCCCGCCGACTGCCACCCAAATGCCGAGGCTCACGCTGGACATGTGCGGCATGCTTGCGCTTGCCACAGTGACACCGTTATCGAGCTTCGAAATCTCGTAGGTGTTCTGGTTAGTCATTATAAGTGCTTTGTGACCCGTTGGTTTCGATAAAGTTCTTATGTATGATTTCCGTTGCTTCGTCGATGGAATCGGTGACCTTGATCAGCCCCATATCGTTCGTGTCTATGTATTCGAGTTCCAGGGTGTAATCCTTGAGCCATTTGAGTAATCCATGCCAGTACCGGCTGCCGAACAAAATTATCGGGAACCTGCCGATCCGCTCGGTCTGCACCAGTGTCAGTACCTCGAACAGCTCGTCCATCGTCCCAAAACCGCCCGGCATAAAGATAAACCCCGCGCTGTATTTCACAAAACAGACTTTTCTCGAGAAGAAGTAATGGAAATGCAGGGGAATATTGGCATACCGATTTCCCTTTTGCTCGTGCGGTAATTCGATGTTGAGTCCGACGGATTTGCCGTCGGCTTTTGCCGCACCCTTATTGGCCGCCTCCATGATGCCGGGGCCGCCGCCGGTAATGACCGCGAAGTTCAGTTGCGCAAGGCGCTCGGCAAGCTTGACCGCTGTTTTGTAGTATGCTTCCTTTTTAGGCGTACGCGCCGATCCGAAGATAGTTACCGCCGGGCCTACCTGGAGCATGGTTTCAAACGAGTCAACAAACTCCGCCATTATCCTGAACACCCGCCATGGGTCTTCCTTTGTGAATCCTGTATTGTTCATAATCACAGTCGCAGGGTAATTACGATGGTCTTCAGTGACAAGGCGAGTTTTTGCTGTTTCTCTAGTGATAAACTGCTTAAAAAGCTAATAAAGTCGACAATTATCAGAATAAACCGTCCTTGATATGCACAGTAGCGTTCAATCCATCGGAGCGCGGCTGTGTCCGAAGGATCAGCCGCAGCGGCCTCGAATGCCACGATTTTATTCGATTACTAAACGTCTGCGCCTTCCAGAATGAGGAAATATT
>JAIPKD010000091.1 GCA_021733835.1 Verrucomicrobiota bacterium | reverse complement strand
ATCCAATCACGCAACCATCGGATCTGTTCATCGTCGACCCATCTACCTTGTATACACTTCTTTTTACTCACGCATTGCAGTTGAACTCAAAATTTCGCTGTAGTCCAGAACAATCGGCAACAACTTGCAGATGCGCCCCACCTCGACCGCGCTCGGCGACGGCGGCCGGTCAACGAGCATGGCGACGACCGCGCCGTCCTGGAGGCGCTTTATGATCTCGACGAATGCGAACGGATCTCGGCGTATCACCAGCGTCTCGATCCCCCATTTCTCACGTGCGCGGCGTCTGATTTCCGTTAGGTTCCTCGAGGGCTCCGGTTGTGTAATAACCACGAGGTTAACACCGCGTACGGCCAAGAGCGCGCCGCCCAGCTCCCAGTTTCCGAGATGCGGCGTAAGCAGCAACACGCCGTTGCGTCTGCCGATAGCCTCGTTGAGCCGCGCCCACTGGTCTTCATTATAAAGTAGTTTGCTCGCGGGCATGCCCGCCTCGTAAAACCATAAGTCCAATAACTTCAAACTGAACTGACGAAATAATTGCCGCGCCTTTTCGGCAGCTACAGTGCGATCGTCGCCGACGACGTTTTGCAGGTTCCGTATCACTGTTCTGCGGTGCCTTCTCAAGAGATAATAACAGACTCCCCCCAGTATCCGGCATGCGCCGCGGCAGACCCGCTTCGGAAGGACTCGCACAATGGAAGAACACAGCGACCAAGCCGCGGCACGATACAGGATCGGCGGCACGCTCGATCCGTCTATGCGGTCATCCGCACCGGCGCTTTCACGATTCGTCTTTTCATTGGTTGTATTATCGCTCATTTTTCTATCTTCAGCAAAAACTCCCTTCTCTTTACTATCGAGCGCAGAAATCTCCACCACGAAGGTAAAAGCAAGACGGACACGAAGAACACGCACACGATACCAGCCGCGCACGTGGCGCCGAGACCGGCCAGGCCCGCATTGTTCGAGAAGGCCAGCGAACCGAATCCGGTTGCAGTGGTCGCCGTACAAAGGAGCAAGGCACGACCCGTGGTCTTGCGCGCACGCACTATGTCGCCGCTGTTGCGATTCAGTGACATCTGCATGTGAATCGACTGGTCGATGCCCGCTCCGAAGACAAGTGGTATCGCCATCAGGTTCAAAAGATTCCAGTTCCACCCGAGTAATGCCATGGCGGCGAACAAAAACAATGCCGTTGCACCCAATGCGAGCAGTCCTATCAGCGGCTCGATCCAGCCTGAAAACGCCAGACGCAGTCCGATTAAAACAACGATTACAACCGCCGCCAAGAACAGCGGCAGCCGTTGCTCTATTCTTCCCAGCAGGCGCGCGCCAAGGAGCGGCCATCCGGCCGGATACACACCCGGCATCGATGATAATTCACTGTTATTCAACAACGCCGCTCCCGCATCATCAGCCGGAAGAATTGAACCCATGGCAAGCCACCCGCCGGCATCCCGAGCCGCAAACCGATCGCTCAACCAACGTCCCGTCTTGTTCGTAAGCCATAACTCGGTCGAATCCGCCATCCGCTCCCAGAAGTCCAACATATGCATCGTCAGCACAAGCGCGTTCGTGTTGAAGCCGTGCTCTGCGGCGGCGTTCACGACTCGAGTGCGCGAGAGTTTCGCTTCGACGACGACATACCGATTCGAGTCGATCCATGCCGGATGCGGCCAAAGCGCCGATGGTAATTCATAATCTTGCACACGGCCCTTTGCGACTTCGTTTTCCAGCACCTTTTCCGATTGCTCCAAACGCTTCGCAACCACGCCAAGGCTCGGGTCTCGGACTATGACGGCAAGCGCGTCTTCGTCGAGTCCTAGGCGCCGATTCATCTCGTGCAAAGCCGTAGCGGCGGGGCTGTCCGACGGTTCGAGCGGACGCGTGCTTCCGTCCAGTCCGGGTTGCCGGCATATCAGGATAATCGCCGCCGCCGATACCGCCAACACACCGGGGAGCAGGCGGCCGGCCACGCTAGCATGCGGGTGGCTTGTATTCGGATTCGGAACGCTCGGGAAAACGGCGTTATTGCGTGTTTTCGTATGCCGCGCATGGGACGCAACCCGGAGGTAGAATCCTACAATGAACATCGCGGAAAACGAGATACCGATCGTTACCAGCGCGCCTAATTGCGCGAGACCGGGAAGCCCCGAAAAAAGGAGCAGACAAAACGCAAACGCCGTCGTAGCTGCGGACCAGAGGATACCGGGTTTAATTATTTTACGTATCTCCGCGCCATCGAGTTCCGGATGCGAGACGTATTCCTGGTACAAAACAAGTCCGTAGTCCGCCGATAGTCCGAGTAATATCGCGGCGAATCCGAGGCTTACCACGTTCAGCGCCCCGAAAACAAGACCACCTACCGCCATTGTACAAACAAGACTCGATGTCAGTAGGAAAAGAAGCCAAACAAGCGGGAACCAGCGCCGGTATGTAATACTGAAAAGGACTACGATAACCAGGCCGGTAAACGCCACCGAATACTGCATGTCGTTTTCCATGCCGGTGGCGATTTCGGCAACGAACGCCGGAGCGCCTGTGTACCCGATATGCACCGACTCTCCCCATACCGAATCTTTTCCGGCCTCATTTATAAGCGCCTTGATACGCCGGAGCCACTCGTCGCATTCCCGATAGTCGTCCAATGTATCCGCAGGCTCGACATACATGACACGGAACCTCCCGTCCCCCGACGCAAAGCCGCGCTCGGAATCGGCGCCGAATCCGAATCCCTCCGTCCGATCGCCTTCCAGCTCCGTTAAACCGAGCGGGTCATACCCGAGTCGCGCGAGGTCCGCCGGCGAAAACGACATGGCCAAGCGTTCGCGCGCTGCCTTAAACTGCTCAGACAACCGCCCCGGCGCAAGCCGCCCGATCAAACGGCCGAAGGCTTCGGGCGGCCGGTTAAGCTGTAGGTACGCGATTAATTCGGCCGCTTCTTCTGCATCCTCCTTCCATGGCGGACGCCACACGACATCCCGCACCAAGTTATTCTCGTTCCGGAGCCTCGCGGACAGATCGGACGCCGCATCATGGACTGCACCCGGCTCATCGCCTCGCAGTGTGACGATCAATTTATTCGCGTTCTTGAAGTGTTCCTGCTGCAGCTTAAGTCCCCGGACAAGCGGCATATCCCCGGGGAGAAGGTTTAATACGTCGACATCGAACCGCAACCGCATAAGCCCGAGCACCACCGGCACCAAAAATATCAACCACCAGAGTCTGCCAAGCCATTTTTTCATGAGCTTAGATAGCCTTCCACTGTCTCACCGGTATCCTCGTTTCTAAGACGCCATTTGCCGCCGCCAAGCCTTGTAAAACTCCACTGCTCCGGCAACCGACGGCCGCATAAGGCCGCACCAAGCCGGAACCAGGCGATCCTCTCCGGAGGCGTGCCGCGTCCGCGCAAGACCTCTTCGTTCGAGCCGAACTCGATGCGCCATACTTCACCGGTGCGCAACGCCGAAACAATCGGAAGCGGCGTTTTCCCGAACATAATAATGAAATCACCATTCTCATGAACGGCGGCAAAAAGTTCGCCCGCGGTTTCACCGGAGCCCGAAGATGCGCTCCACACCGCCGCACCGCGCAATACATTCCAACCCGGAGCCGTTATATCCACTGTATCGATCTTCCGGGTATGCAAGCAACCGGATGAAATTATGACCAATGACGCCGCAATTATTAATGCCTTCAATACGGACATGCTATTCTGAGAGTTGAACACGTTCGGGCGTATCATGAGATAACGCGACGAGCGGTTCAACTATTTTGGAAAAACCATTGGTAAATTCTTTCGGAAGGCCACAAGGAATGAAATATAAAATTATACAAACCGATCGGCTACAGGTATGACCGCGGACAACTTCTCCTGAAGGCGCACAAGCGAATTGAGGCGATCGAGGCATATCTGGTATTCCGCGTCCAAGAGCTCGCCCCTGTCTTTTTCCTCTTCCAGGCCTTCGAGCATGTCATGAACGCGTTTTCCGGAGGAACCGAGACGCGGCTTTATAAAATCATTGAGCATCCGCTTAATCAACCCGCTGATATCATCGATAACCTCGAAATAATCACGGCGGTCTCCCGGCTTCCAAACCGTTTTAATGGCCCGCCACGATAATAACCGGCGCGTCCCGTAACTCGCACTGGCCTTACTGATCCCAAGAAACTCGACTATGTCGTTTAATGAGAGAGGCGTCGGAGAAAGATACAGGAGTCCGAATATCTGCCCGGTCGACCGCGGCAACCCCAGCAGCTGGCAAATCCTCGTACAGGCCTCTACCATGCTTTTCCGTGTCTCGGATAGTGTATACGCATGAATCTTCGTCGCATTCTCCATGGCGGGCCTTTCAATATTTCAAATCTGTATTTGCGTATCCTCGCGCCATTCTTATATTAATTTGCTCGTCTCTATCCCGGACGCTCATCGGGATTCCTTGCGGGCAACGGGCCGTATCATCCGCTGTTCTGGGTCTCTCATAATCCATTACGTGCGAATTCACCAAATGCGGTTTCAGTCGCACCCGTTCAAGAACTACATCCGGAAAAGCCAATCCGTACGTTCAATTTAGATTGTATAATCTGAATTTTATCCGGCTATTGCAAGCTTAATCGATAGCCTGTCGTTTATCGGCTTTTATCTGATTCCTCTTGTGAAATCCGGATAGGGCCTTTTATATTTGGGTTATGGCGCATGCTGATTTTGTACACTTGCATATACATTCGGAGTTCTCGCTGTTAGACGGTGCCTGCCGGCTGGATCGTTTAATAGAGAAGGCGTGCGCCCTTAATTTTCCCGCTCTTGCGATCACGGATCACGGCGTCCTTTACGGCGCAATGGACTTCTACAAGCGAGCTTGCGAGGCGGGAATCAAACCGATCATAGGCTGTGAAGTCTACGTAGCGCCGGGAAGCAGATTCGAAAAGAAAACCAAGGCAGGCGGCAGCGATGCATATAATCACTTGGTTCTCCTTGCAAAAAACTTCAAAGGCTATCAAAACCTGTGCAAACTCGTTACCGCCGGATTTCTCGAAGGATTTTACTATAAGCCGCGCGTAGATAAGGAACTCCTTGCAGCGCACAATGAAGGATTGATCGCGCTCTCCGGCTGTTTGGCGGGTGAAATACCCGAATTAATCCAAAACGATCAGTTGGACGAGGCACGGGCGGCAATCGCATGGTACAAGGATACGTTCGGGCAGGAGGACTTTTACCTCGAACTCCATAACCACAACCTCCCCGAGCAGGAAAAGGTCAATCCCCTTCTACTGGAATTCGCCGGTGAATTCGGCCTTAAGGCGGTCGCAACAAACGACGTTCATTACCTTGAAAAACACCACTCACACGCCCATGACTGTCTTATATGCATTGGCACACAAACGGTGCTCGCGGACACCAAGCGCATGCGCTACGCCGAAGGCCAGTTCTACATGCGCTCGGCCGAGGAGATGAAGGCGCTTTTCCCAGGAACACCGGAGGTGATCCACAACACCCTCGAGATATCGGAAAAATGCAACCTCCAAATCGAACTCGGAAAACTACATTATCCCGTGTTCCATCCGCCGGAAGGATTCGCGCGCGAGATGTATCTCGGCCACCTATTGGCGGTAGGCCTCGATGAGCGTTACGGACTTAAGGCGCATATGCGCGAAGACGACAATCGCTTCGTCATCGACTCGATTGACGACACGGTAAGACTCCCGCGTCCGCCGGACACCAAGGAATCAGCCGGCGAAACAGACGTCGCACCCACCCGCGCGGAATGCGCACAAGCGGTCATCGACCGGCTTCACAAAGAACTCGAGGTAATCGAGCAGACCGGCTTCGTTAGTTACTTTCTCATTGTAGGCGATTTCGTCCAGTACGGACGCTCCAAGGGCATATCATGTGTTGCCAGAGGCTCGGCGGCGGGTTCCCTTGTCGCATATCTGCTCGGCATTTCAAACGTCGACCCGCTCCAATACGGTCTGCTCTTCGAACGGTTTCTCAATCCCGAGCGGGTTAATCCGCCGGACATCGATATCGACTTCGCCGATGACCGCCGCGCCGAGGTGATCGAGTACACAAGAAGAAAATACGGCGACGCATCGGTGGCGCAGATAATCACTTTCGGCACGCTGGGACCCAAATCCGTCGTTCGCGACATTGGACGCGTCATGGGCCTCAGTTACGATGAATGCGACCGTCTCGCAAAAACTATACCCAACGAGCTCAATATCACCCTCGCACAGGCGCTCGAAAAATCCGACGAATTCAGAAAGGCCTATGAAAACAGCGAGACCGCGCATGAATTGATCGATACCGCATTCATCCTGGAAGACCTTACACGCAATGCATCCGTCCACGCCGCCGGCGTCGTAATAGGCGATCAGCCGCTGGTCAACGTCCTCCCACTCAAGAAAGAAGACGATACTACACTCGTTACCCAATACTCGATGGGCCCGGTGGGCGACCTGGGCCTCCTAAAAATGGATTTTCTCGGACTCAAGACACTTACGGTCATCAGGAAAACCTGTGAGATGATCCACGCAGGCCGGGGAACGGAGATCGACATCGAGCGTATCCCTCTCGATGACGCGGCAACCTATAACCTCCTCAATAAGGGCAATACCGTCGGCGTATTCCAGTTGGAATCCAGCGGAATGCGTGAGCTCTGCAGAAACTTCCAAATAAGCTCGATTGAACACATCACCGCATTAATAGCCTTGTATCGGCCCGGCCCGATGGACTTGATCCCCGAATTCATAAAACGCCGCCACGGCAAGGTCAAAATTGATTATGCGCACCCACTGCTCGAGCCAATCTGCCGCGAAACATACGGCATAATGGTCTATCAAGAACAGGTGATGCAGGCCGCTCAGGCGCTTGCAGGCTACACCCTCGGCGGCGCGGACATCCTCAGACGCGCCATGGGTAAGAAGAAAATCGAGGAAATGGCCAAGCAACGCGAAATCTTCGTCCAAGGCTGCCGCGATACAAATAATATCCCTCAAGCCAAGGCCAACGAGATATTCGACCTCCTCGAGAAATTCGCCGGTTACGGATTCAATAAGTCGCACGCCGCCGCATACGCACTCGTCGCCTACCAAACCGCTTACCTCAAGACCAATTACCCGATCGAATTCCTTTCCGCCATGCTCACCAACGACATGGACGACACCGATAAACTCGCCACCCTCATCAATGAAGCAAAGTCACTCGGAATCAACGTCCTCGGCCCGGACGTCAATGAAAGTCAGGCCGACTTCGCACCGACACCGGACAAGCGATCGATACGCTTCGGACTGCTCGCCATAAAGGGCCTGGGCGCCACCGCCGCCGAAACCATCGTGAACGCACGTAATATCGGCGGGCCGTTCGAGTCGTTAACCGAGTTTTGCGAGCGCGTCGATACCCGCGCGGTCAACCGCAGGGTCATGGAAGTACTCATTAAATCCGGCGCCTGCGACGGATTCAACATGAATCGCGCATCGATGTACTCGCAAATAGACGCCGCACTCGCCCGCGGCGCCGGCGCCGCCCAGGATCGGCAATCCGGACAGGCATCCCTCTTCTCTCTCATGGAAGAAGAGGAAATCTCCGCACCACCGCTCCACGCCGATCTCCCGGAATGGCCGTTAAACGAGCTGTTGACCGCCGAAAAGGAACTCCTCGGATTCTATGTCACAGGCCACCCGTTGAATCCGTACATGGGCCTGATCAAGACGTATTCGATGACCGATTCCTCTGCTATACGTAGCCTCCCCGACCGTACCACAACCAGGATAGGCGGGCTCCTGGAATCCGTCCAACACGGACAATCCAAGAAAACCGGCAAGCCGTACGCCTTTGCCGAACTCGAAGATATTCACGGAGAAATCCAAGTCCTGTTCCTGAACAATAATCTCGAAACCTACCAGCACCTCCTCACACCGGGAAACGTCGTCCTCGTATCAGGGGAAATCAATAATACCGAAGAGACGACCAAAATGTTCGCCAGCGAGATCATGAGACTCACCGACGCCCCCGCCAAGCTGGCCAAACACGCCCAAATCAGGTTCCACAAAACAAAACCCACGAAGCAACTCCTGGAACAAGTCAAAGACCTCGTTTCTCAGCATAAAGGCAATTGCCCGCTATTCCTATGCGTCAAACACGAATCCGGCGCATTCGTATTTATCGAGGCACATGAACAATACCGCGTCTGCCCCTCACTGGAACTTCATAATCAAATCGAGAATTTGCTTGGCAAAAACTCTTTTTTCGTGAAAATAGACGAAACGCTGCCGCAAAAAACGGCTCGTAGATGGGAAAACAAGGGCAAAACCACTTGATATGCCTTGGTTATACCGGGAATATCGTGTAAAATCTAAAAAAAGTGCGCGTAATGTGAATTATGCGATTGACAAGCGGCCTAAACCTTTTACAGTTGAGGCGGATTTACAATTTATCAAAAGTGGAGCAATTATGAAATACGTCCGAAATTTACTACCCAAATTGACGGCGCTCGGTGTCGCGATCATAGCGACATCGTTCATCGTTTCGGCCCAGGCTCAAATGCAGCAGGGCAAAGCACAAGTGAAAGCAGTTCGCGGCTCAGCGCAATACTCCGTCGACGGCGGTGCATGGGAAGCGCTTACGGTCGGGACAGTATTGAGACCCGGCGCAGTCGTTAAAACGGCCGCCGCATCGGAAGTCGACCTCTTCCTTGACGCCAATGGCCCAGCCGTCCGCATCAAGGAAAGCACTACGCTGGGGATAGACAAACTTTTATTCGAAAAAACCGGCGTCGATACGGTTATTGAAACCCAGCTGGACTTGCAGAATGGGCGTATCTTAGGAAACGTCAAAAAACTCGCCGCCGCATCCAAGTACGAAGTCAATGTACCCACGGGCGTTGTCGGCATCAGTGGAACCGTATTTGATATCAGCTCATCGGGTATCGTCCACGTAATCGAAGGATCGGTGGTTGTGGTCTATATAAACCCGTTCACGGGCGCTACATCCTCACATCGAGTCAATCAAGGCGAGACCTTCGTCCCACCCACAGAAGAAGGCGCCGAGCCGGTCGTAGAGCTGATGACACCGGAATTGATGAATCAGCTCGGTTCAGAAGTTAATCAAATGGTCAGAGTTGTCACTCCGGAAGTACCCGGTGCGCCGACCGTCATCATCGTAGAACCCGAAGAGCCATACGTCTCACCGGTCGAGGGTAAGAGCGGCAGCTCCGGCAGCGGTGGTTAAGCCCTGTTATCACCGCATTCTTATGCTGTGAAACGATGAACAAGCGATCGCGCTGAAAGAGCAATTGCGACCCGGGACGCTCAGAGAGGTGTCCCGGGTTTTTGTTTGCCCAATCAAGACAATAAAGAATAGAATTCCATCCGAACATGAGCAATCGAGGGAATATACTATACCCGATACTGATCACCGTATTGATCGCCTTGATTGTCTCGTTGTTCCAATT
>JAIPKD010000090.1 GCA_021733835.1 Verrucomicrobiota bacterium | reverse complement strand
TCGTTTACGCGGTCGGGCCTGTGCCGATGATGAAGGCGGTAACGAAGGAGACAAGGAAATTGCATGATATCAAGACCATCGTCAGTTTGAATCCGATTATGGTGGACGGTACGGGCATGTGTGGGGGTTGCCGTGTCAGCGTGGGGGGGCGAATCAAGTTCGCCTGTGTCGACGGCCCGGAGTTCGACGCTTTCGATGTCGATTTTGACGAGCTTATGGATAGGCAATCTATGTATAAGGGATTCGAGCACGAGGCGGAAGAAAATTGCCGGCTCGATGAATTGGCTTCCAAAAAGTGATCTTCGACGGCGTCTCATTTGATCCGCCGATTTCCGCTGTTTTTTTACGATGAAGAGTAACGATCTCAAGACTAAGGAAAGGCTGTCCATACAGCGACAGAAGATGCCCGAGCGCAAGCCGGCTGAACGGAATCTGGATTTCAACGAGGTGAATCTAGGTTTCGACGAACATTTGGCGATGCTCGAAGCGCGCCGTTGCTTACAATGCAAGAAGAAGCCGTGTATCGAGGGGTGTCCGGTTCGAGTTAATATTCCGGAGTTCCTTGATCTGGTCGCGCAAGGGCGCTTTGACGAGGCCTCGCGTCTGGTGTTCAAAGACAACGTGTTGCCCGCAATAGCGGGGCGCGTGTGTCCTCAAGAGATTCAATGCGAGGCGAAATGTGTGCGCAATAATAAGGACGGATCGGTGGCGATCGGACATCTGGAACGCTTCGTCGCGGATTGGGCTACCAGACAGCATGGTGATGAAGGAATGGACGATGAGGTCGCCGAGCCGAGCGGGTTCAAGGTGGCCGTGGTCGGATCGGGGCCGGCGGGATTAACCGCCGCGGCGGGACTCGCAAGGGCGGGGCATAAGGTTGTGATTTTTGAGGCGTTCCACAGGGCCGGCGGCGTTCTCGTGTACGGGATACCCGAGTTCAGGTTGCCGAAGAATATCGTTGATGAAGAATTGAAGAATCTCGAACGGCTCGGGGTGGAGATACGATGCAATGTGATAATCGGCCGCACCTACACGGTCGACGAACTCCTGGCGGAAGAAGGATTCGATGCAGTGTTTATCGCGGTCGGCGCCGGAGTGCCGCGATTCATGAATGTTCCGGGCGAGAATTTAAAAGGTGTTTACTCCGCAAACGAGTACTTAACGCGTGTAAACCTGATGGGCGCATTTAAATTTCCCGAGGCGGATACGCCCGTTTTTAAAGGCCGCTCTGTTGCCGTTATCGGCGGTGGAAATACCGCTATGGATGCGGTGCGAACGGCTAAGCGCCTCGGCGCAGACCGCGCGATGATCGTGTATCGCCGAAGCGAAGCCGAATTGCCGGCGCGAATCGAGGAGATTCATCATGCAAAAGAGGAGGAGATCGAATTCCACTTCCTGATAGCGCCGGTGGAGGTTTTGGGAGATGAGAAACGTTGGGTCAGAGGATTGGAATGCGTTCGAATGGAGTTAATGGAACCGGGTGAGGATGGACGCCGCAAGGTGCGTCCCATCGACGATTCGAACTTTGTCTTTGATTGCGATACGGTTATCGTGGCGATAGGAACGCGGGCGAATCCATTGCTCACAAAATCATCCGATAAACTGCAATTGAATCAATGGGGGTATATCGATGTAAACGAAGACGGCGCAACGAGTATCCCCGGCGTCTTTGCCGGCGGCGACATCGTCCGCGGCGCGGCAACTGTAATCCTTGCCATGGGCGACGGCAAGAGATCGGCCGCCCAGATTAACCAATGGCTGCGTTCGGGCAAGCCCGAGTTCAACACCGCCGTTGTAAGGTAGAAACGGAGGTTTACGTCCGGGCACCGACCAACTCGAGGACTTTATCGACAACGTCCTCGGGTTTTATGGTGATCATTTCCGCGGTTCGCGGTTTGAGTTCGACCACACCTTTGGCCAGTGATTTATCGCCTATACCGATCCTGATGGGGAATCCGACCAGCTCTGAGTCCTTGAACTTGACCCCGGGGCGTTCGTTGCGATCGTCGATTATCACGTCTATATCAGCGGCAAGTAATTTATTGTAAATATCTTCTGCCATCGACATGACTTCGCTGTCGGGCTTAGTGTTCAGCGGCGTGATACAGACCGAGTACGGGGCGACGTTGAGCGGCCAAGTGATGCCGGCATCGTCGTTGCACTGTTCGATGATCGCCTGGACGGTTCTTGTTACGCCTATTCCGTAGCAGCCCATTATTGAAGGTTTACGGCGTCCGTCATGGTCCAGGAAGAAGGCATCTAGTGCGTCACTGTACTTTGTGCCGAGTTTGAATACGTGACCGGCTTCAATCGCGCGCCGGATTTTTAAAGGCGCTCCGCAGACGGGGCATGGTTCGCCAGGTTTGACTACTCTGATATCGGCCCACTTTTCGACGTTGATATCGCGTTTTACATCAATATTTCGGACATGGAATCCGTCTTCATTTGCGCCGGTGGTCATTGATTGCGCCGGTTGCAGTGTGGCGTCGGCGTAGACCGGTATGCCGGTCAAACCGACTGCGCCGAGGCTGCCTGCGTGCGCATCCATGAGCTTTGTGATTTCTTCGTCGGTGGCCGGACGGAACAAAAGGGTGCCGGTGACGCCCGCGAGTTTTGCCTCGTTTAGCTGATCTGAACCGCGGAGGAGCAGGATAATCGGCTTGTCTTCGACTATGTAGACGAGCGTCTTTATTTGGTCTTCGGGTTTAATATTGTACGGAGGTTTTGCGAGGTCGTCGATGGTCTTGACCTCCGGTGTGGGAAATTTTTCCGGCGTAAGTGGGGCTTGAGGTTGTTCTTGTTCATGATCGGACGGATTCAGCCGGCTTGTAGCTCTTTCCACATTTGCGGCGTAACTGCAGGCGTCGCAATAAGCTATTTCGCATTCGCCTGAATCGGCCGGTATGACGAACTCATGTGAGAACTTGCCGCCCATTACTCCGGTATCGGCTTCGACGGGTACCGCCTTGACGCCGCATCTGTGGAATATCTTTACGTAGGCGTCGTACATCTTCTGGTAGCTCACCTGTGATTCTTCGTCGGTTGCGTCAAAGCTGTATGCGTCTTTCATTATGAACTCGCGAGCGCGCATGAGTCCGAAGCGCGGCCGAATTTCATCGCGGAATTTGGTCTGAATTTGGTAGAAATTCAGGGGTAGCTGCTTGTATGAGTCTATTTCCGCGGAGATAAGGGTAGTGAGCACCTCTTCGTGGGTTGGGCCGAGGATGAACTCGCGTTTTGCGCGGTCTTGTAATTTGTAGAACACGTCCTGCATCGTTCTATAGCGGCCGCTCTGTTGCCAGATATCGGAGGGTTGGAGGGCGGGCATGAGGATTTCGAGCGCCCCCGCGCGATTCATTTCTTCGCGAATAATGTTTTCTACTTTTCTCAGGACTCGAAGGCCCAGGGGCAGGAAAGTATAAAGACCGCCCGAGAGTTTCCTTATCAGCCCCGCTCGTAGCATGAGCTTATGTGATGTAATCTCCGCTTCGGCGGGGGATTCACGTAATGTTGGGATTAATGTTTTTGACCAGCGCATAAAGTGTAATTGCTCTTATATTAATAAGTATAAAGGGTTTTAAGACTCATGTGCGTAAGCGCCGTAGTATGAATAGAATGCACTGAAGCCAGCGCTTGTTCCTGCGGCGCGTGTAAGGTCATTATTTGACCGTATTGATGAGCGGCGTAAGTCCCTGTATGCGTACTTCGAGACGATCGCCTGATTCTATCGGACCGATACCGCTCGATGTGCCGGTGAATATGACATCGCCGGGGAGTAAAGTGATATTGGTCGAAATGAAGCTGACCAGTTCGAAACAGTTAAAGATCAATTGGCGCGTATTCGAATTCTGGCGGAGCTGCCCGTTTTGGAAGAGTTGTATCGTCAGCTCGTGTGGATTAATCTTGGTTTCGACATACGGCCCCAGCGGTGTGAACGTATCGAATGACTTACATCGCGCCCATTGCAGCTCGGATTTCTGGATGGTGCGATCAGTTATATCCTGGCCGGCTGTATATCCGAAGATGTACCTTGCGGCGGCGGCGGCTGTGACGTTACGCATGCGGCGGCCGATGACAATCACCAGTTCCGCTTCGTAATCGACCCTATGCCCGGCAAATGGTATCTCTATCTTACCGCCGTCCGGCAGGAGCGAGCTGGGCGCCTTAAGCCAGAACAATGGTTCTTTCGGTATATCCATGCCCGATTCGCCTGCGTGATCCGCGTAATTCAGGCCTACAGCGATTATCTTCGACGGTACGACGGGGACTAGCGTTTTCACGCCCTTCATTGGAATCGGTTTCTTCGCGAATGTAGGCGAGCCGAAAACATCGCCCTTCAATTTAAACAATTCTCCGTCAACGACCTTCGCGTAAAAGACCTCGTCGCCTTTCTGAAATCTCCCTATAGCTGCCATAAGTAGCTTCCACTTATAACAAAAGCTTATTATTCAACGCAAGTTAAAAAAATCGGCTCACGTTTATTTGCCGATACAGAAATTACTGAAAATGACGTCCAATAGGTCGTCTGTGGCGGTTTTACCGATAATTTCGCCGATTGCGTTTGTGGCGATACGCAATTCAAGTGCGACGAGCTCGAGCGGCTGGTCTGTATCAAGCAGCTCCAGCGCCTGCAGTGTGGCGCGGCGGGTTCTATCTAGTGCGTTTTGGTGCCTGGAATTAATCGTTACCTCGTGCATCCCGGTATGTACTTTGCCGCCGAGTATGGAACGGTGAATCTCGTCTTTGAGTTCTTCAATGCCTTCCGAGGTAAGGCAGCAGGTTGGAATTATACGGGCATTTATTTCCGGCGGGAGTTCTGGGTTCTTATTGAGATCGGTTTTATTCAGCACCAATATTCGAGTCTTGGAAGAGTGATTTTTTAATAATTTTAACTCTTCGAATGATAATTTCTGTGAAGCGTCGAGGACATGTATAATCAGTTCGGCACGGGAAATGGAGGAATGACTTCTTTGTACGCCTTCGAGTTCGACCGAATCAATGGCGGCGCGGATGCCGGCAGTGTCTATGAATATGATCGGGAACCCGCGGACATTTGCCGTTTCCTCGATCGTATCGCGTGTTGTGCCAGGGATTTCATGGACGATTGCGCGGTCGTGGCCGAGCAGTTGGTTGAGCAGGCTGGATTTCCCAGCGTTTGGGCGGCCTATGATTGCCGCCTGTATGCCGCGCCGAAGAATTCTGCCTTCGCGCGCTGTACGGAGTAATTGGTCGATAAACTCGACACAATGACGTAGCCTGGCAAGTAATTCCTCACGAGTGTCAGGGGAGATGTCTTCATCGGGAAAGTCGATTTGGGCCTCGATATGAGCCAGCGCATACAACATTTCTTCGCGGAGACGGTCGATTTTCGCGGATAATTTACCGGCGAGCTGTTCGTTTGCGGCCTGGATTGCCAGGTCGGTTCTGGCCTGGATCAAGTCGATAACCGCCTCCGCTTGGGTCAAGTCGATTCGTCCTTTCAAAAATGCGCGCTTTGTAAACTCGCCGGGTTCGGCGAGCCTTGCGCCCGCGGCGAGCGTTGCATCCAGGACGGATTTAGCGATCAATATCCCACCGTGACAGGAAATCTCTACGGTATCTTCGCGGGTGAAAGTCCTGGGCGCGCGCATGACCGAGACAAGCACCTCATCTATGTCCTCGTTGTTATTATGGATTTTTCCGTAGTGAATGGTATGTGTCCGGCATTCCGATAGTGTAGTCGGATGCGCGCCGGCGGGTTTAAAGCATTTATCGGCGATTGTCAGGGCTTCAGTTCCGGATACCCGAATAACGGCCAGCCCCCCTTCGCCGAGTGGTGTTGCGATTGCAGCAATTGTATCGTCTAATACCATTACCATATTGTCACTTTATTAATTATGAACTCGGTGTGGCTTGCTCACAAGTAGAATGAAGATATCATTTTTTATATTCATCCTTTCATCTATATTTTTACGCGCTTTGAATTAATCTGAATATATTTGAAACATTGAGTGCCGAAGGACGGTTGCAGCAGTATCAAAAGGCATTGTTCCTGGTAATCGAATGAAGGCGTAGTGTTTGGAGCCGCCGCGGCTGTTCCTACGGACACACCCGCGTTCCGCCGGAATTGGAATGACATGAGGTAAAGGAATCTGCATGTCATATCTCATGCGCAAAGTGCGGAAAGCCCTTGTAATAGCGGTTTTTGTCGATGTATACTACATGTGATAATTATGAAATAAGACTCGATCTTACATGAGTACGCAGCATTATCCTTTATATAATAGACTGATTCAACTGAGTTCAACGGCGGGGGACGAGATACTCGATAAGTTCCTTGATTACGTTTCTGAAAAAGGAATCGAATTATATCCCGCGCAGGAAAGCGCCATACTCGATTTGTATGATGATAAAAACGTGATTTTGAATACGCCCACGGGCTCCGGCAAGTCGCTGGTCGCCCTGGCGCTGCAATTCAAGGCGGTGGCGCTTGGGCGTAAGGCGGTTTATACCTCCCCGATCAAGGCGCTGGTGAACGAGAAGTTTTTGGACTTATGCCGTGAATTCGGCCCTGAGCAGGTAGGTATGAGCACGGGGGACGCTACTGTGAACCGTGACGCACCAATACTCTGTTGTACTGCTGAGGTCTTATCGAACCTTGCTCTGCGTGAGGGCGATGAATCGGGTATCGATGACATAATCATGGATGAATTCCATTATTATTCGGATCGCGACCGCGGTGTGGCGTGGCAGGTGCCGTTGTTGACGATGTCGAGATCGAGGTTCCTGCTTATGTCGGCAACACTCGGGGATACGGGATTCTTCGAGGAGGCGCTGACGCGGCTTACCGGTGCGGAGACGAGTTTAGTTAAGAGCGATCAGCGGCCGGTGCCTCTCGATTATGATTATTCCGAGCTTCCACTGGATAAGACGCTGGAGAAGCTGTTCGAAGAAAAGAAAGCGCCGGTTTATATAGTGCATTTTCGTCAGATGGAATGCGCCGAGAACGCGCAGAGTTTTACGAGCATGAACTTCTGCAGTCGCGAGGAGAAGTCGCGGATCGCGCGTGAGCTGGAAAATGTGAGGTTCAACAGCCCGTACGGCAAGGATATGAAGAAATACCTGCGTCACGGTATCGGCGTGCACCACGCGGGGTTGCTGCCGAAGTACAGGGTGCTGGTAGAGAAAATGGCGCAGCAGGGGATGCTCAAGTTGATTTGCGGCACCGACACATTGGGGCTGGGCATTAACGTACCTATTAGGACGGTGCTGTTGTCTAAGCTATGCAAGTTCGACGGCGAGAATACGAAGATACTTACAGCGCGTGATTTCCATCAGGTTTGCGGCCGTGCTGGGCGCAAGGGGTATGACGACAAGGGCTGGGTGGTCGCGCAGGCGCCGGAACACGTCACCGAGAACATTAAAATGGAAAGGAAGGCCGCGGGTGATCCGAAGAAATTGAAGAAGCTCGTTAAGAAGAAGCCGCCCGACAAGAATTTCGTGAATTGGAGTTCGAAGACCTTCGAGCGCTTAACGCAATCGCAGCCGGAGCCGCTGGTTTCGAGGTTCCAGGTAACGCATGGGATGTTGCTGAATGTACTAAGCCGCGGTAAGGAAGGTTGCAGTGCAATGAAAGATATTATACGCAATTGCCACGAACCGCCGCATCTGAAGAAGCAACATCGCGCCCTGGCGTTCCAGTTGTTTCGTTCGCTCTTGGAAAGGAATATAATCGAATTCGTCGAAGCATCCGGATTGGGACAGAAGACCCTACGGTTAAACGTGGATTTGCAAGAGGATTTCTCGCTGAACCACGCGTTGTCGCTTTACCTGATAGACACGATTGAACGTATTGATCGTGAGAGCGTCGACTATGCGCCGCACCTCCTGACACTCGTAGAGGCGATCATCGAAAACCCGGACATCATCCTCCGGCGGCAGCTTAAGAAACTCAAAGACAAGAGGGTCGCGGAAATGAAGGCCGAAGGCGTCCCTTATGAGCAGCGTATGGAGGAACTCGATAACATGGAGCATCCTAAGCCGTTGCGCGATTTTATCTATGGAACCTTCAACGAATTCGCGGCGAAGCATCCATGGGTGCAACAGGAAAATATCCGCCCGAAGTCTATTGCTAGAGAGATGTACGAAACGTATAAGTCCTTTTCTGAGTACATCGACGAGTACGATCTCAAGCGCACCGAGGGTGTTCTGCTCCGGTACTTGACGCAGGCCTATAAGGTACTCGTGCAAACGGTGCCGGATACGGCCAAGACCGAACCTGTGCGTGAGATGGAGGTCTATTTTGGCGCCATGATACGCGGAATCGATTCAAGCCTGCTGGATGAATGGGAGAAGATGCGTGATCCGAATTGGGTTGCCCGCGAAACCGGCGAGGCGCCGCCGGAGGAAGTGGAAGAGCCGAAGGATATTACCCGGGACAGAGAAGAATTCATCCGGCTCTGCAGAAACGTTATCTTCCATTTTCTACGGGCAATGGCCGTCGGCGATTTTACCGCGGCGGCGGTATTGGCGGGCGCTCCGGAAGAGAGCGATGAGAATAAGGAGTTGTCCGATAAGCTCGAGTCGTGGATGAACGAATACCTCCTTGAGCATGAACGCATTATGCTTGATCCCGCCGCCAGGAATAAGAAGAACACGATCGTCGCCGAGTCGGACAATGATGAAGTATTACGTATCGAACAGATTATTTACGATCCGGATGAGCTGAATGACTGGCGTGCGGTGTTCGATGTGGATTTAGTTGAATCACGCAAGCAGGACGAGCCGGTGATGCGGTTAACGCAATTCGGCACCGTCGAGACGATGAGTAAGGTGGAGTTTTAATGTAATAATGTGCGCGGCTGTGTCCGAAGGATCAGCCGCAGCGGCATCGAATGCCACGGCTTCATTCGATTGCCAACCTTCTTCACCTTTCAGAATCCCGTCAGGGATGCAATATTTATAGCAAGAAGGCCAACCAAAAGAGTAAGTCCCGGTTTTAAGCTGTTGAGCTGTTAAGTGGTCTGAGATCGGATGTCGTTCGCGTACACGTTCTCGTTCGCGATTCCGTTATTGGTTTAACCACGGCAGTCGGTTTAAATCTCCCGCTCGAACTCCTCGATTGACGGCACCAACACCGCCTTGCGGTGAAGCCGACGCAGTTCCTGCTCATCGGCGATGGCATTCACCTTCGCCTTCAGCTCTTTGGGCACACTACTAAACCGCGCCTCCAGTACTTCCACTATTGCAGCGTGTAAAGCCTTCTGAAGGCCTTCTTGCAAGCCTTCTTTTCTGCCTAACCTTTCAATACTCGTTACGTATGGCATAGTCTTCTCCTTTTCATACTCCACCAATTGCTTCCGGAATTCAACTTCATTCTCATCGGGCAATCTCATCAGCCAGACGATCAGCCGGAATAAGTTCAGCACCTCCTTCTTGCTGTACCATCGCTCGTACAACCGCCGCGTCAGCTCCCACTTCATACGCTGACGCTGCGACATGTCCCGGCGCGTCCGCTGCGTGGCCAAGTACGCCGCTATTACC
>JAIPKD010000026.1 GCA_021733835.1 Verrucomicrobiota bacterium | reverse complement strand
GATGTCCGAACGCGATCCGGCGTCGGTGCGGTTTCAAAGCCGATATAATTGCCTGAAAGTTACGGTGAACGGTGATGTGACAAGAATTCGGGCGCTCGGCGAGGACGGCGAAGTTTTCGACGAAACAACCGTGTGTATAGCGCCGCATGATGACGCTGTTGCCTACGCCGTGCGGCATACGCCCGAGGTGGAATCGACACCGGCCGATGACGGTGACGGAAATATTGCGGGGCAGATGTTTGATTTTGCCGGCCCCGGTATACCCGCCATATCAGGTGAGAGCTCGAATCCGGGCGAGTATTACTTCAATTACGACCAATATGAGTTCTTTGTAGGCATCAAGAACGTATCGATCTTTCCCGGACAAACACTGTTTTTGTTTATCGGCGCCGAGGCGCCCAACGAGGTGTGTTCACTTGAAGGGCTGGGTAACGATGTGATTGATCCGGAGGGCCAGGGTGCGGATGGATTGGATTTCCTTGAGCACCTGGTATTCACGAATTTCATGCCTATGGTCGGTTGTATCCTCGGCGATGAGACGGCCGATGGTACTTACCGCGATTTTGATTCGCGCGGCGCTTCAATTAATACGGGGCAAGGTGTGTTTCATTTGAATCCTACACTCGACCCAATTGCGGGAGCGAGACTCCAACAATTCAATCAATCACCGCAAACATCGATTGTGCCGAACGAGGAGAACGCGGATTTTATCGAGGTTTCCATACCGTTGGGCGTCTTGGGGAATCCCGCGCCCGGCGACGAGGTTTGTGTGGCGGCGGTAGTAGGACTGGATACCGTTAAAACCAATATTTCCGAACAATCCAGGAGACTCGATTCGGGATTCTTCGGCGCCGGGATGTCCGCCGACAACGGCATTTCGGTTATCCGGGGAATTAGGGCTAAGCTCGATCACGATCCGGACGGTGACGGCATGACATCGTACGAAGAGGCCGTTGCGGGGACGAATCCGGATGACCCTGAATCGCTACTCGAAATGTACGTAGAACAGGATGGCGAGATAATCGAGATGTCTTGGCGCGCTGCTACAGGACGTGTTTACCGTGTTGAATCGAGCTTGAAGGTGAACGGCCCATTTCAATTATTGGATGAGTTAATTATTGATGGTAACGAACTCACACCGGGAGGGGGAGCGGTGGTTTCTATAACGAACCGGATCGAATCGGCACAAGGCGAGTTCTACCGTTTACGTGTCGATCAGATTCCTCCCGGGGGCTGATCGATTTCCGCATCGAATTTGATTGCATATTATTTCGTAATTCAATAAACAATCGGTGCCGATTAAAGAAGAAAAAACGCGGAGTTTAAACATGTTTAGAATAGCAAATTTAATTTCAGGAGCAGCGATAGTCTTTGCTGCGAGTTCAGTGTTAGGCGGTCAATTCGACTGGCCGGAGTGGCGTGGGCCTGATCGCGACGGGGTTTCCAGCGATCAAAACTTGATGACGGAATGGCCGGCGGGCGGCCCGGAGGTTGTCTTTAATATCACCGGTATCGGCGGCGGTTATTCAGGTGTCGCTGTAGCGAATGGACGCATCTACACAATGGGCGAGCGCGAGTCAGGCTCGTTCCTTTTTGCGCTTAATGAAGAGGACGGCGAGATAATTTGGGAGAAGCAGGTCGGCCGGGCAGGCGCCCCGGGCTGGGGGGATTTTGCCGGGCCGCGGAGCACCCCGACCGTTGACGGCGAACGAGTATACGCGTTAAGTCATTACGGAGAGCTTGTATGCGTGGAGGCTGAGGACGGAGAAGAGGTCTGGCGCGTGCACTTGGTGGATGATTTGGGTGGAAAAAGGCCCGAGTGGGGATTCGCCGAGTCGCCGTTGGTAGATGGTGAGAGACTCGTGTGTACGCCGGGTGGCGGTGAAGGCGCGATTGCCGCGCTGAACAAACAAACGGGAGAAGTCCTCTGGAGAACGGAGGGGCTTACCGACGAAGCCGGCTATTCATCAATAGTCATCGCTACGTTCGGAGAGCTGCGTCAGTATGTGCAGCTTACGCCGGAAAGTGTTGTCGGCGTGGACCCGGCGAGCGGCTTTGAATTATGGCGCGCGGCGCGTAAAGGGAAGACGGCGGTGATACCCACGCCGGTGGTCAAGCCGCCCTTTATTTACGTCACATCAGGCTATGGTGCCGGTTGCAACCTGTTCAAGGTTACCAGAAACGGCACCGATTTCGCCGTCGAAGAGGTTTATGCCAATAAATTAATCGTTAATCATCATGGCGGTGTGGTGTTAATGGACGGTTATATCTATGGGCACTCGGATACCGAGGGCTGGGTTTGCCAGGATTTGGAGACGGGCGAGGCCATGTGGAATGAACGTAGACAGCAGCGTAAAGGCTCGATCGCCGGATTCCCCGGGCACCTGATCCTCCGCGCCGAGGCGAATGAAGGTACGGTCGTGTTGCTTAAGGCGACTCCCGACGGTTTCACCGAGCGCGGACGGTTTGATCAGATCGGCAGAAGCGATAAAAACAGCTGGCCGCACCCGGTGATAGCCAACGGACGCCTTTACCTGCGGGATCAGGGACGGCTATTGGCTTATAAAATACGTGAGTAATCCGGATTTTATTAATCGCAGCTCTCCTCGCGGGAGAAGACTAAAAAAGCGCCCCTCCTCGGAGGGGTGCGCATAAACCTTAATACACATACCGCCCGCTCAACGGCTTAAGACCGGCGCGGGCGGTTTGGTTTTTGGGGAATTTGGAATCTTACATAAAGGACGCTGACCGCTTATAATTCCCATCCCGAACGGTATTCGCGTCTGAGCCATTTATCGGCCTCAGGCGCATTCTTGAACTTCATCTTGGCTGCGTCCCAGTATAACTTCTGTTCCGCGCGTAATGCGACGGTACCTAATAGGATCGTCTCCGCGAACGGGTGAGCGCTTTCGAAGCAGGCGTTCGAGGGTTTTCCGCCTCGACACGCGCGCAGCCATTGGTCGAGCTCTCCGGCCGGACGCGGCAGCGTTTTTGGCGGTTGTTTGAAATCACGCATTCGTGATTCGGGGATCAGCCGTGGATTCGCGCCGGTGAAGTCGGCCAGAATTTTCCCTTTGTCGCCGACGAACAGCATACCTTCTTCCGGCATCGATTTACCGTCGGTTTCCAGCTCTTTGGGGATGGGCGGACGCAGGCCGCCGTCGTACCAGTATAACGCTACGGGCGGCATGTCTTTGCGTGCGGGGAATTCCCACTTGATCGTTGATGCGCGCGGATATGAAACGAGGTTTACTTCCTTGCGCCAGAGGAAGTTTTTAATAGACCAGTATCGGCTGCGTCCAGCTTCAACGCTCTCCGGGTAGCTGAGTTTGAGGATACGAAATATCTGGTGGAAACTGTAATGTCCCATATCGCCCAGCGCGCCTGTGCCGAAGTCGTACCACCCGCGGAACACTGCATGCGTATAAGCCGAATTGTACGGACGATGTGGAACCGGTCCGAGCCAGAGCTCCCAATTCAGGCCGTCCGGGATCGGCGATGTCTCATTCGGTCGCTCGGTCATGCCCTGCGGCCAGAAGGGGCGTGTGGACCAGTTGTGCACTTCGCGAACCGGGCCGATGGCGCCGTTCCATATCCATTCGCAGAGCAGGGGAGTGCTGTCCTGGCCTGCAGCGCAGAACAGGTGAGTGGCGACGCCGCTCTCGCGCGCCGTGTCGCGCGCCAACCTGGCTTCGTACAGCACGTTTGCCATGGGCTTGTGAGTGATTGTGTGCTTGCCCATGCGCATGGCGTGGACGGCTATCGTACCGTGCAGGTGCTCCGGGGTCATGATGTACACCGCGTCCAGGTCTTTCTCCTTGTCGAGCATTTCCCGGAAATCCTCGTAGGCCCGGCAGTCTCGGTATTCGCCGGAGCGTTTTTGTCCGGCGTAGTGACGGTTGACCACTTCGCGTCCGACTTCGCGCCCGCAGAGTCCGCCGCGCGCGTTTTGTGCCCAGTCGGGATCGCCGATGAAGTCGCGGATTTTCCCGTTCAGTTCGTCGGGGCCCCATTGTGGGTAATCGTCGCTTTTCCGGTTGGGATCACAAACGGCGGCTATATTCACATCGGGCTTCTTGAGTGCATCCATCAGTTGCCGGAGCCCTTGGGTGCCGCAACCGACAAAGCCGATGTTGATCTTTTCATTTGGTGATACTTGGTTGTTACCACCCATCAGGTGCTGCGGCGCGATGGACGCCGCCGCGGCGGCCGCGGCCGTAGTTCCGATGAATTGTCGTCGAGAGGTTTTCATGATTTGCTTGGTTGGATTATTTGCAAATTAGACTTTCGCCGCCGAGTTATCCGTCACTTCCGGCTTGTAAGTCCCCGCATATATCGCGTAACCGATAATTACTAGGAACGAAGCAAACGGGACGAAGTATGAAATATTCACGTTTGACCAGTCGATGATTGCGCCTTGAAGGGGAGTCAATATCGCGCCGCCGACAATGGCCATTATCAGTCCGGAGCCGCCGACCTTCTTGTCGTGTCCGAGGCCACGGCTGCCGAGACCGAATATGGTCGGGAACATCAATGACATGCATCCTGAAATTCCCACCAATGAATAAACGCCTACGTAACCGCCGATAAAGATCACGTTGCATGTGAGTATGGCGGCCAGTATCCCCGCATACATGAGCAGTTTATGCTCTTTAATGTAGGACATCAGCCATGTGGCGATGAACCGCGAGATGAAAAACAGTATCAGCGCGCCCGTGTGGTATTTGAGCGCCACCTCCTGCGGAACACCCAGCTCGTCGGGGATATAGTAGTTCGTGTACGTCCATGTGGTTATTTGAACGCCGACATAGAAAAACTGCGCGATGACGGCGAATACGTAGTTCGGGTTTTTCGAGAGGCGTTTGAATGTTGAACCGAAGTGTACTTTTTTATCCGGTTCTGAGACGCGCGGCATTTTTGTAAACAGTATAAGGAGCCAGACGATCAGTAAAACGACGGCGACTGCTATGTATGGAAAAATGACTATGGCCAGGGCTTCAGCTTGTTTGGAGTCCGGTATCGATATTTTGTTATTCTCGGTCGGCAGCTTGGCCATGATAAGTCCCCGACAGAGGAGGATGCCGATTACCGAGCCGATCGGATTGAACGCCTGTGCCAGGTTCAGTCTTTGTGTCGATGTTTCTTCCGAGCCTAGAGAAAGGACGTATGGATTCGCGTTGGTCTCGAGGATCGAAAGTCCTGAGGCTAATACATAGTATGCTATGAGGAAGAAGATGAATTCACGGATCAGGCTGGCGGGGAATAGGAGAAAACAGCCGAAAGCGTAAAGTCCGAGTCCCACGAGCACACCGGTCTTATACGAGAATTTACGGGCGATAATAGCGCCGGGTATTGCCAAGCAAAAGTATCCGCCGTAGAACGCGAATTGCACTAATGAAGATTGGAATGTGCTTAATCCCTGGAAAATCTCCTCGAATACCTTTACCAGGGGGTCGGTCATGTTATTGGCGATACCCCACCAGAGGAAGCAGCTCGTTAGAAGTATAAAAGCAAATACTTCACCTTGTGGTATAAGCCGATGTGCATTCGAATAATCCTTACCTTTTGATTTGTCATTATCCATATTCAGTGCTCCTAAAAAATTGGTTCGATATCTTACGCCTGTATTTTTACTGAACGCCGGAAATCGTATTTAAAACGTATTCGAGAGGGTATAGCGCTGTGGAAAACTAAGCAAGCAGAATATCGTCGATGGCAGCTTATGCTGCAGGGTCATTCAGTTCTAGCTAAGTTCCTGGGGATGTCGTTCTTGCAAGTGTTGAGCTGTTAAGGTGGATTGAGGATTTTATATCTCTCGCCCGCTCGATGACTCGCTAGAGGCGCAGAGCGCGCAGAGTTATGAATTTTTCATTGCTCCGAGCCGGAGCAATGAAAAAACTTATCGCCCTTCGCATTACTACCTTCTCCTGATACTGTGGGAACGAAACGGCAGGGCGTGAGATAATCCTTACCCCATAATCCTGATAAATGTGAGCGGAGTGAACGAGTATGAGGTTTTCTTACCTAACCCCCTTAATTCGATCGACTTAATTGATCGCTTTTATTAGCCGTGGCTTATGCTGAACGGTCGGGTTGGTTCAGACTTAAAGGCGGCATGCAATCACCATATGAATAATAAACATCGAATATAATTGACGTAACATGTTATTTGTGAGAGGAATTATTATGTTCGTATATTTTGGTATCATGTACTTTTTTAAATAAATCGCAGGAGGTAATAAGATGTCGAAAAGCAATACATTTGTTTGGCATGAATTAGTAACTTCGAATCAGGAAAAAAGCGGTGAGTTTTTCTGTAGGTTACTTGGATGGCAGAAGAGAGAAGTCGATGCCGGTAACTTTGGTAAGTATGTGCTATTTCAGAAGGAAGGAAAAGACATAGCGGGCATGATGAATCCAATGTCGGATGATCTGTACGAACGTGCGTATTGGCATTCGTATATTGAAGTCGACGACGTAGGACAATGTGCTCGTGAAGCGTCAAGGCTGGGTGGTAGCGTTATTGTTCCACCTCATGATGTGCCGGATGTCGGGCGCGTCTGTGTGTTAGCTGATCCGATGGGTGCGGTTGCCGATCTGATACAACCCGTAGCCGGATTTTCTCCGTGAGATCAGGTGTGGTCGAGGTGCGGTTTACCATGGATTGATAAACCGAACCCGGATTACCTGTCTAGTCTTCGGCCGCCTGCTTGCTTACTGGGCCTGTTGGTTGTATCGTTCGCGGTAGAAATCGAGCATTTCTTTCATATCGTCCTGTGACATCCCTGTTTTCCATTTATGCTCGGGCATATCCATGACTTCTCCGCTGATTCCTGGCATGAGCTTTTCGGCCTTGGGGAGGAATTTGTTGTAGAAGTGTTTTGCGACTTCGTAAAAGCCGTGCCACTGTACGAAATCCGGTCCCATCATACTCGCGCCCATCCGCGCTCTGCGGCCTTCATGGTGCCATAGTTCAAAATATATCCATTCTATTTCCTCGTCGAACGGTGTGGACGTGATTTTGTCGGCGTCCTTGAGCTTGGTCATAATGTCGACGGCCGGTTCGGCGAATTTGCTGTTATAGAGTTCGACGGCGTCGTCGAACATGGCGAAGTAATTATCCGTCCAGGTTCGGCCGTGGCATTGGAGGCAGACGGATTTCATATTATCGCGTTTAACCTTCCAATTATCGAGTTTCGTGGAGACCGCCGGTCTGAGCGTCCACGAGATTCTTTCGCCGACGTCGTGAGTTATATCCATCTCCGGTGTGGCGCTCATATGGCATGTTGCACAGGTGGGTGCGGCGCTATAATCTTTGCCGAGGACCCAATTTTTTGAATCGAGGGCCATTTCGTCGCGGTATGTATTGAACATGATACCGTGTTTTGATTCTTCGTAGATTTCGAGTTGTGGATGATCGGGGCCCATGTGGCATCTTCCGCAGGTTTGAGGATCGCGCGCCTGTTTCAGGGAGAACAAGTGTCGGGTATGACACGCGGTGCAGCTTCCGCGGGAATCGTCCGGATTGATACGTCCGATGCCTGTGTTCGGCCAAGTGCCTGCGACGAGCGTTCCGTCGTCGTTCACTTCCACGCGTGAGCCGTGACATTGTTTGCATCCAAGGTTGGCGGCCGGACCGCCTTCCACGACTTCGCCGAGTATGTTATCCAATGAACCGATGAAATCCGCGGCCTTTGCATGGTGTGACTCCGCGAATTCCTTTACCTCTTTGCGATGACAGATCGCGCAGTCGTTGGGTGTTGGGATTTGTGAAATCGTGAATCCTTCGTGCTCCCATGCATCCGGTTCATCCTCTTGTGCATGATGGCATGCCAGGCAGCCGATGCCGAGTTCGCCGTGCCGGGATTGTTTCCATTGTAGATTGACTACGGGCGCGATATTTTCCTCTTCGTGACAGGACATGCACTCCATTGTTGTTTCATCGGCGTGATAATTCGGTTCCTCGGACGTCGCGGTTTGGGATGAGGATTCTTGTTGTGCCTCTGATTGTGTCGTGGCTGCGGCGACGATAAGGAATATCGTTATTATCGGTGTAAAGCATGTGAGGCGGGTGAGTTTTGCCGTTTTATTTCCGTATCGGGAAGTATGTGTTTTCTGTGGAGCGATGGGTTTGCACCCACGGAACAGTTTGTTTAATAAATTCATAATGGAAGATGATACCGGGTTTGGATTGTGACTACAAGCGGTAACAAGGCGGTCGCAGTAATTCTAATTATGGATTCCCGGCGCGCAGGTGACCGGCGCCTGGGGAGACTTGTAAGGAAACACCGGCAGAGGTTCAAAAAAATAGTTAAACTTATTTTCAACATCCAGACTTTTCTCTTTGCCCCCTTAAGAATCCGCTGCTATTCAATCGAAATCGGCCATAATGAGAATTGCTATCAATGTTCTCAGAGGATTGTTGATTGACCGAACGGTTTTGAATATCAGGAATGGAGGGTTTTTTATGAGCGTAATTACTTTTTGCACTGATTTCGGATTGAAGGATTGGTATGCCGGATTGATGAAGGGTGTTGTGTTGGGGATTAATCAGGATGCGAGTGTTGTGGATATTACCCACCAAGTGCCCGCGGGTGATATCGAAGCCGGCGCGTTTGTGTTGATGTCGAGTTATGAGTATTTCCCTCAGGGTACGGTGCATTGCGTAGTTATTGATCCGGGTGTCGGCGGCGTGCGGTGGCCTGTCATTGTGAGGACGTCCAAACACCTTTTTGTGTGTCCGGATAACGGTGTTTGTTCGTGGGCGGTTCGGCGTGAAACTATTACGGGTGTCTGGAGGATTGAAAACATGGATATGATCACGGATAGGCCGAGTACGACTTTTCACGGTCGCGATATCTTCTCGCCGGTCGCCGCTTACTTGAGCGCGGGTGTCGAGCCGTCGCGTTTCGGCACGAGAACCGAAGAGCTGATACAGATCGATTGGAAAGAGCCGGTGCGGGAGGGGAATAAGATAACCGGACGCGTCGTATACGTGGATAATTTTGGGAACGCGATAACGAATATTCCGGGCGGGTTCATTAGATCCGGAGCGTCTTATTCAATCGACACAGTGTCGGTTCGTGATGTGCCGTTGTGCTCTTTCTACCAGGAAAGGTCTGAAGGCGATGTGCTTGGAGTTATCGGGTCGGGCGGTTTCCTCGAGATATCGATAAACATGGGAAACGCAGCCGAGCGCCTGGGCTTAAGCGCCGGTGTTGGAGTATCGGTGTTAGAGCATTGAACTACTGCGTTTATTAGTTATGCGACTGTGATCGTCTTTTTCGAGCGGTTGCTCGTCCGTCATTCCATGCGAGAACGGCTTCGGTCCTGGTCTGGACATCGAGTTTACGATAAATCGCTCTAAGCCTGTTTCTGACCATGTTGATTGACATGTTCATCACGGATGCAATTTGCTTATCCGGGAGGCCGCTGCTGAGGAGCCGCATGATCTGGCGTTCTTCGGATGAATTGAGGATTTTTTCGATGTGTTTGATTTCATTACTCGGACTTAATCTGCCCAATTGCTGTGCAATACCGCGGGACACGGGTGTGCCGCCGTTCATCGCGAATAGGATGGCATTATGATAAGATGGGATCGGTTGCGGTTTTGTTAGGAATCCGGCCGCGCCCGCTTTGAATGAATCCAGGCATGCATTGACATCGCCGAACGCCGTGACCATGATGACAATCAGATCGGGTTTAATGGCGTGAATCCTGTGCGTACACTCTACCCCGGATATGCCGGGCATCCGGATATCCATGAGGATTACGTCCGGGTCGGTGTCCAAGAGATTGTTCAACGCTTCCCTGCCGCTCTTAAAAAAGCCGGTGCATTCGAATAGACTCGATTTTTGGAGAATGCGGTGGTGAGTTAATAAGACGGAGGGTTCATCGTCGACGATGCAAACACGAATTATTTCGTTGTTCTTGTCTTTACTCTTCTTCATAAGATCGCCTTTATATTCGGCGCCGTGTTTCTTTGAAAACATTCGCCGTTAACAGCGTTATTGGTATATTGCTTGTTTTTTAGTTATTAGACCTGAGAAGATTATATTTGTCAATAGGTTGATCAAAATAGATTACGTTCAAATGCGGGATTGTGTGATTTACTCGTAGTGAGTGACATCCATAAGATGTGATAAGAAAGACCCTTTGGAAGTTTGAGCTTGTCCAAAAACACAACAAGGATCAGCGATATAGTATGTTCGCTTTATTTGAGAATAAAATTACAATGTCATGCGGATGGACTTGCATGGAAAATTCAATGTTACCGGGTGGCGGTACGCGGTAGCGGTTGTGATCGGATTGGTTTTTACGTCGGCTTTTCCGCCGTGGAATATTTCCGGTGCGGCCTGGGTGGCGCCGGGCGCGTTACTTGTATTGGCTTCAGGTAGGGGTGGCGGCGCCGCGTTCAGGTATGGGTTTGTCGCCGGGCTGGCGCATCATTTGAGTTCGTTGTATTGGCTTCTTAATATTCCTGTGGCCAAGTGGATGCCGATAATGGGTTGGATGCTTTTGAGCGTTTATTTGGCGCTTTATATCGGTGTTTGGTCATGGGCGTGTAATTCAATGCTTGATTACCTGATTGGGATTCGTGGTGACGTAGATCGCCGGAATTTTCAGGACGGATATGATATGGCGGCGCGTGGATATTCGGGGTTGCCGTGGATTACCAGGTTCTGCTGGATACTGTTTTGCGGCATGGCGTGGGTTGCGTTGGAACTGGTTCGGTCGAGATTTATGACGGGATTCCCATGGAACCTGGCGGGGGCTTCACAATATGAAAACGTGGCATTAATACAAATCGCGCGATGGACGGGTATATTCGGAGTCTCATTCCTTGTGGTGTGGGATTCGGCGGCGATTGCCGGCGCCTGCCTCAGGATTGTATCCAAGCCGTTGCCGGCATGGAACTGGCTGTCCGAAATTATCGTCGTGTTTCTGGTAGCGGTATTCGTCGTCTTTGACGGCATGGAGCGGTTGGAGGTCGAGCCGTCGATCGATGATTCAGTTGAGATGTCGCTTGTTCAACCGAGTTTCCCGCAGACGCTCATCTGGGATGAGGTGGAGGACATGGAGAGGTTTTCTCAACTCGAGTCGCTGTCCAAGGACGCGCTCGACGCCGAGCCGGATATGCTTGTCTGGCCTGAATCCGCGTTCCCGGGATTTACCGAGGAGCGGTACTCGGCGGTGACGAATATGGTGAGCGGGCGCGGTGTGTACCTCATTTTTGTGGCCGATGAGGTTGTGAACGTAGCCGGCCGGCAGGGGGGTACCGATGATTATCGATATTACAATTCCGCGTTCCTGATGAATACGAACGGGAATTTCCTGGATAAATATCGAAAGCGTCGGTTGGTGGTTTTTGGGGAGTACGTCCCGCTTTCGGACTTAATGCCGTTTCTTGATTGGTTCACCCCCATTAGCGGCGGTTTCAGCGCCGGAGAGAAACCGGGCGTGTTCCATTTAGAAAAGCCGGAGGTGGATGTATCCATGCTAATATGTTTCGAGGATGTCTTTCCGGATGTGACAAGGGCTTCGGTTATGGGCGGAACCGATATTCTGCTGAACTTGACCAATGACGGATGGTTCGGTGACAGCGCGGCGCAGGCGCAGCATGCGATAAACGCCGTTTTTAGGGCGGTGGAGAATAATGTGCCCGTGGTGCGATGTACGAATAACGGTTTAACTTGCTGGATCGATGCGCGGGGACGAATCAAATATATATTTAAAGATGAATCCGGCGGGCCGCACGGGCGTGGCTTCGACAAGGTTACGGTGGGATACACAAAGCGCGGGAACGGCGAGCAGCGGACTTTTTACAACTTACACGGAGATTTGTTCGCGTATATATGCCTGGCGCCGGCAAGTTTCCCGGTGTTGCTCTGGCTTGCGGATGTTTTGAAAAGGCTTTTGAACAGGCGGGACAAGAAACTCAACAATGCGCCGTGAGATGAATGGATAATACAGAGAAATATGACCGGAAAAGGGGTTACGGCTTTTGCTCGGGTACTGAAAAAGCTTGGGCGTAAGAATTCAGGTTTTTCAGAAACAAGGCATTGCATTTTCTTTCGTGAGGTATTAAAAGTTCCTTCGGCCGTGTAAACCGGTCTTTTACCGTGATTTGAATTGAGTAGTTGATATTCCGTTATCATTTTGTTTTTATACGTTTGTGGTGTGTTGAATCTGGATAGTGAGGGCGGCGGATTACAGCGGAGTTTGAATCGGTGGAGCTTTATAACTGAACACGGTAGATAGGTATTATCAAAACTAGGACTGATTTATGGCAAAGTTAGCTTTAAAGAATCTGGATACGCAGGACAAGCGTGTGTTCGTTCGCGTTGATTTTAATGTTCCCATGGAAGAGAAAGACGGTGTGATGGTTATCAACGACATCACGCGGATCAAGGCGACACTGCCGACGATCGAATTCCTGGTCGACCAGGGCGCCAAGATCATACTCGCCTCGCACCTGGGCCGGCCGAAGGGCAAGCGTGAGCCGTCTATGTCGTTAAAACCGGTCGCGGAAAAACTTTCCGAACTTATCGGGAAACCGGTGGCATTTGTCGAGGATTGCATCGGCGAAGAGGTGGAGCAGGCGGTTGCCGGATTGAAGTCCGGAGACATTCTGCTGCTTGAAAACGTCAGATTCCATCCTGAAGAGGAGGCTAATGATCCGGCGTTTTCCGAGAAGCTGGCGGCCTTGGCGGATGTGTATGTAAACGACGCGTTCGGTTCGGCGCATCGCGCGCATGCCTCCACGGCGGGAGCGGCGGCGGTTATTGCGGCCAGGGGCGGCAAGTGTGCGGCCGGGATGCTGATGGAAAAGGAGCTCAAGTTCCTGGGTGATGAAACCGAAGAGCCCGCACATCCGTTCGTGGTCATTCTCGGCGGCGCCAAGGTGTCCGACAAAATAAACGTCATTGACCGGTTACTCGAGAAGGCGGATACAATCCTGATCGGCGGCGCGATGGCGTACACGTTCAGGCTCGCCCAGGGGCATGAAGTCGGTAAATCACTCGTGGAGGCCGACAAGACGGACTTGGCAACAGCCGCGCTCAAGAAGGCCGAAGAGAGAGGTGTAAAATTCCTCCTGCCGAAGGACGATGTAATTGCGACACCGGTCAAAACCGAAAAGCTCGATAAGAAGGGTAAGCCCATTATTGAATGGACGAATCCGCGGGCGAACTCGAGTCTTGATTGTCCCGATGACGCGGCGGGATTGGACATAGGCCCGGAAACCGTTAAGTTATATAGTGACGAGATTCTGAGCGCCAAGACGATCCTTTGGAACGGGCCGATGGGATTATTTGAAGACCCGCGGTTTGCGGAAGGCACCTTTGCCGTCGCGCGTTCAGTGGCTGAAGCGACCCAGGAAAAGCAGGCCACGAGCATTATCGGCGGGGGCGACAGCGTTAAGGCGATAAACAGGTCGGGGCTTAGTGAGAAGGTCACATTCATCAGCACCGGCGGCGGTGCGAGCCTCGAGTTTCTCGAAGGTAAGGAGCTGCCAGGCGTGGCGGCGTTCAGTGATGCCTAATTTTAATGATCATTTATTTGAGAGTTTAGACATGGATAAGGAACGTAAATTATTAATTGCCGGTAATTGGAAGATGAATAAGACCGTGGCCGAGGCGCTTGACCTCGTCCGCGGCTTGAAGCGTGAATTGGCGAATGTCAAGGAAATCGACCTAGTCGTTTGCCCGCCGTATACGGCGCTGAGTGATGTGTCCAGGGAGATTCTCGATTCGAATATACGCTTGGGCGCTCAGAACATGAGCGAAAACAATGTAGGCGCTTTCACCGGCGAGATCGCCGGTGTGATGCTCAAGGAATTCTCCGTGCGGTACGTTATCCTCGGACACTCCGAGCGCAGACAATATCAGAAGGAGAGTGACGAACTTGTTTCGGAGAAGGCGCGCGCCGCACACTCGATGTCGATCAAACCGATCGTCTGTGTAGGCGAAACCTTGGAGCAACGCGAGTCCGGGATTACGGAAGAGATCGTAGGCGGTCAGATCAAGGGTAGTCTCGCCGGCCTCACCGCCGAACAGATGGACGAGACGGTAATAGCGTATGAACCGGTCTGGGCCATTGGAACCGGGAAGACCGCCACCGCTGAGCAGGCGCAAGAGATGCATGCGTTCATAAGGAAGACCATTGCCGGGATGTTCGACGACCAGATCGCCAAGCGCGTGAGGATTCAATACGGCGGCAGTGTCAAGCCCGCCAACGCAAGGGAATTGATGAGTCAGCCGGATATCGACGGCGCTTTGGTCGGAGGCGCATCGCTTGAAGTACGTAACTTCTCCGACATAGTAAAGAACAGTATTTAACCTAACCGATCAATATTATGGGATTTTTAATTGGATTACTGACCTTTATTCTATTTCTGAATAGCGTGTTTCTTACACTCGTTATCTTGATGCAGTTGCCTAAGAAGGAAGCGGGGCTCGGCACCGCCTTCGGCGGCGGCGCGACCGAGGCGTTATTCGGCGCGGGTACCGGCAATGTTCTGTCAGTGGCGACCAAATATTCGGCGACAATATTCCTTGCGTTATCGCTTATCCTGTCCGTCATGAACGCGCGTTACTCTCGGGCGCAGAAAGGGCAGTTTGAAGAAGCCGTTCAGCAGCAGTCAGCGGCTCAGACAACGACCCAAACGCAACAGGAGACCGACGCGACGGGTGAGGGGACGGCCTCCGGCGGCGCAACGTCTGCACAGCAGCAGCAGACCATGAGTAATCTGATGCAATTGCAAAACACCAACGCCACCGAGTAAATAGTTTGCGATGAATCGCCGTTAGTTAATGACCAAAACAAGAACGAGAGGTGAGAGGTGTCTTTCATCCTACGCACAATTCCTTCACTGGTTCCTTTTGCCTCCCAATCTTTTTGTAATTAATAATTCCATGATTTCCGGTTAGGTTTCGGTCATTTCTAATTTTGTGATTTGGATTTATTCCTCCTGTACACGTTCGTGTTTCTGTTGGTGAAATCGGATAGGGTTTTAGATTCCGTCGTGCCGATGCGATGCCGAGACCAGGGATTCCGTTAGTCCGGCGAACTGACCGGCGCTCAGGGTCTCGGCGCGGGCGTCGTGTCGAATACCGTGCGCATGAAGGTACTCGAGGACGCGTTGTTCCGGCCATTTATGTTTCAACAATTTAACAAGTTGTTTTCTGCGTTGGGAAAATGATAATTTGACGATTTCTTTGAACGGTTCGATATAATTTTCAGGTAAGAGAGGTTTTTCCCTGCGTACCATGGTTACGCAGGCGGATACTACGTCCGGTTGTGGGAAGAATGCGGTCGATGGAATCTTGAAATAATCGGTAACCGAGTATTGCAGCCGCGTCAGGAGCGTGAGGAGTCCGTATTCCTCAGTGTCCGGTTTCGCCGACAGTCGGCGGGCGACTTCCATTTGGAGTGTTGCGACCATTCGATCGGGGGGTGATTTTGAGAGGGCGAGTTCGACTATGATAACGGATGCGGCAGAGTAAGGTAAATTCGAGACAAGTTTCCATCCACGCCATGAGTCACGGTTTCGTTTTAGGTAGTCGACTGCGTCGACGTGGACGAGCTCGAGGTTTTTGTAGTTGTGGAGTCGGTGTTGGAGGACACGCATCAGGCGGCTGTCTGTTTCAAGGGCGAGGACGCGTGTGCCTTTATCGAGCAGCGCTTTTGTAAGGGGGCCGAGGCCGGGTCCGATTTCGAGTACTTGATCGCCGTTGTGTATTTGCGCGGCGGCGATGATTTTATTAAGGAGGTTCGAGTCGTGGAGGAAATTCTGACCGAGGGATTTGGTCAGTTTAATGTTATTTTCCGTCAGCAGGCGTCTAATTTCGTTTAGGTTCATGTCAGGCGATGTTCGATAATTCATCCTGGAGCGCAGTGATGGTCGAATCGATCTGGCTCGAATTGATTATCAGCGGCGGTGTTAAGCTGATTATATTGCCTTCATCGCCTTCGGGCAGGAGGAAGAATCCTTTTGCGAGCATTGACTTGACGATCGAGAATGCTTGTTGTGTGGCTGGGCGTCCATCGGGGTAACGCAGCTCGATTGCGGTCATTAGTCCGAGTCCGCGCGCAGACAAATGAAGACCGTCGGGAACGCGGAGCTGCTCGAGCGAGGTTGTTAGGTAGTTCCCGATTTCCGCTGAGTGTTCTACCAGGCCTTGTTGTTTGATTTCAGAGATATGCGCCAAGGCCATGGCGCATCCCACCGGATTCCCGAGAAAGGTGCTTGTATGAAGCGCCTCGCCGTCCGAGGGGGGCCAAGCCTTATCCATAATGTCCGCGCGACCGGCACAGGCCGACATGGGGAATCCACCGGTCAACGCCTTACCGAGACAAATAAGGTCGGGGACGACACCTTCATGTTCGCAGGCGAACCAGCGGCCGGTGCGTCCGAAGCCGGTATAAATCTCGTCGAGTATGAGGAGCGCGCCCGACTTATCGCATAAACTTCTGAGCATCCCGAGGAATCCGCGAGGTGGAATATTTGTGCCGCCGCGGCCCTGGACGGGTTCGACGATTACGGCGCCGATATCACTGTTTTCTAATAATTCGGTCAGCTGTTTTTCAATAGTATCCAATTCGGTCTCGCATGTTGGGAACGGCACGAACCCACCGAACTCGGCTATTTGTTTTGCAAACGGTTCGCGGAAGAATCGGCGGTGAGTGGCGTTTAGGGCGCCGTAGCCGAGGCCGTGGTATGCATGTTCGAACGCTATCACGCCGCGTCTGCCTGTGGCGAGCATCGCTGTTTTTAGAGCGGATTCGACGGCTTCGAAGCCGGAGTTACAAAGAATGGTTTTAGCGTGGCCGCATTGGGGCGAGTGAGATTCAACGGTCTGATTTGCTTCGGCGGCGTTCCAACGTTCGTATGTTATTCGGCTGATTTCTCGGAGGATCATGGCTTTCATGGGGTGCGGGTGCACATCGCCCATTGCATGCGGCAGCTTGGCGAGCTGTTCCTGAGCGGACTTAACGACGGCGGGATTTGCGTGTCCTGCGGCTGCTACGCCGAAGGCGGCTGTCAGGTCCAGGTAACGTTTGCCGCCGGAATCGTAAACATACATACCCTGAGCCCTTTCCCATACGACCGGCCATGCGCCGTCGGGGTCCATGAAAGTTATGTTTCGTGATTCGTATTGCTTGATCAGTTCTAAGAACTCCGTGCCTCGAGTCATGTGTAATATTGGGTTTATAATTCTTGATCCAACGCCGGCGGCGTTATGATTAATTAAACGCTCCTTTCCGTATCCGGCCAGATAATTTTATGCAGTTGTGTTTGAAATCGTACCGGCAGCGCGTCGTGGAGGATTCGCTCGGCGAGTTCGTGTCGTGTGATGGGTGTGTGATCGTTCGGGAAAGGATTTAGAACCGGGCACGGTTCCCTTTTTTCGACGAGCGCATGTGAAAAGACGATTTGACAGACATCGGCGAGTCGGCGGCTGATGACATTCTCCTTTGCCCATGCGTAGTCTTCCTGCGAGGCGATCACCAGTTTGATTTCGTCGGATTCTTTCAAGTGTTGAATGTTATCCCAACGGTTTCTATGGTGCTCGCCGCTGGACGGGCATTTGATATCCATTACGATATGCGCAGAGTTATTGACTTCCGAGATATCCTCGGCGCCGTTTGTCTCGATCATTACAACGAAACCGTCATCGACAAAACGGTTCATTAGAGGGAGCAACGGAGGTTGAAGAAGCGGTTCACCGCCGGTGAACTCGATCATCGGCAGCTTGGTAACTCTGCTTAAATATTGTCTGTACGGCCTTGATAAATCGAGTATCTTGTCCGCTACCTCGACAGCCGTCATTTTACTGCCTTCGCTGAATGCGTAAGTTGTGTCGCAATACGAGCATCTTAAATTGCATCCGGTAAGACGGACAAGGACGCACGGCCATCCGGTGAATTCGCCTTCACCCTGAACACTCAGGAATATTTCGCTTATGATGAGGATGTCTTCCTTCATCTGTGTAAATTATAAGACAAAAACGTTACCGCCGAAAGTATTCGTTATCCAAACGACATTCAAGCAGCCGGAAAAAAGCCTTGTTGTCACCCGTTCCAGGGTGTAATCAGGAGGGCGTGAAGTCATTAACAAACCGTGTGTCCCCGTGTAGAAGGTACAAGCGGCGGTAGTGACTTCCATGAAATTGAATTTTTGTCCGGTGTATTGCGTCGTTCCGGAGAAAGTAATTGAAAGAACGGACATATCCTATGAAGAAAGCAGTATTTTTATTAATCGCGGTTATATTTCTGCCTTTTTTGGTGAACGCAGCCGATATCGAATTTTATGTATCCAGCAAGGGTAACGATTCGTGGTCGGGTAAGACTCTGGAGCCGAATGCCGACGGCACCGACGGGCCGTTTGCCTCGATTGCGCGGGCGCAACGAGCGATAAGAGACCTCCGCGCGTCGGGGGAGATAGACGATAACGCGCCGAAACCGACTGTCTTTATCCGGGGCGGGACGTATTTCCTCGCTGAGCCGTTGGTGTTCACGGCGTCCGACAGCGGTACGATTTATAGGGCGTGGAGAAATGAACGTCCTGTGATAAGCGGTGGTGTAAAGTTTGACGAGTGGGATGTGACAGCTGACGGTTGGTGGAAGGCAGAGCTGCCTAAAGTCAAACGAGGCGATTGGTCTTTTACCCAGCTTTTTGTCGATGACCAGCGCCGGTTACGTCCGCGCCTGCCGGAAGAGGGGTATTTCAAGATAGCCGGTTCGATGGAGCCGAGCGCGGACGCCAAGGGCGGCGGTGACGACAGGTTCAAGTTCGGAGGTAACGATATTCAGGGTGACTGGTATGATTTGCATAATGTCGAAGTATTGGCCTTCCACAGCTGGAGTATGTCCAGGTTGCCGATCAAGTCTGTGGATACAGAAGTGGACGTAGTCACGTTTTACGGGACTAGTCCCAGTTCATCATGGTGGGGGAAGTTCAATGAAGGCCATAGGTATCTTGTCGAGAACGTTCGAGAGGCATTGAATTCGCCCGGCGAGTGGTACCTGGATCGAGTCGAAGGTACGCTCACGTATATACCCATGCCCGGTGAGACGCCCGAGTCGTCACGTGTCATAGCGCCGAGATTGGAGCGTCTTTTGATTATTAAAGGCGAACCCGAAGGCGAACGTGTTCAGGACGTACTTTTTAAGGGGCTGACTTTCGCGCATAGCGCTTGGCGAACACCTAAGACCGGCCAGGCGATACCGCAGGCGGAGATCAACCTGGACGGCGCCGTCAGCGCGACTTACGCAGAGGGCGTTGTATTCAGGCAATGCGCCGTCAGGCAAGTGGGCACTTATGCAGTCGCTCTCGGGGAGGGCTGCCGTGATAACCTGATCGAGGCATGTGAGTTGGTCGACCTCGGCGCCGGCGGCGTGAAGCTCGGCGCAACCGGTTTAACCGGCTGGGGCGGCTTGAACAAGATGGCGTCCGCCCCGGAACCGCTCGTATCGCGTAATACCGTTCGAGATTGTACGATAGCGCACGGCGGCCGGTTGCATCCGGCTGCGATTGGTGTATGGATCGGGCATTCACCTTACAACACGATCGAGCATAATGACATACACGACTTCTATTATTCGGCGACGAGCATAGGTTGGACGTGGGGCTATGCAAAGAGCCACGCGCATCATAACAAGGTAACGTTCAATCATCTCTATAACCTTGGTCAACGTGTGCTGTCCGACATGGGCGCCGTTTATACGCTCGGTGTATCACCCGGGACAACCGTCAGCTATAATGTCATTCACGACGTATACGCCTTCGATTACGGCGGGTGGGGACTTTACACCGACGAAGGCTCGACCTCCGTCACGATGGAGAATAACCTGGTTTATAGGACTAAGACCGGCGGATTCCATCAGCATTACGGACGGGAGAACCGTATCATCAACAACATATTCGCCTTTACCCTGACCGATCAACTTCAACGCACCAGGGTGGAGGATCATATAAGTTTTACGTTCGAGCGGAATATCGTTGTTTACGATCAGGGTCAGCTTATGGGGAAACAGTGGAGCGATGATAAATTGATTATGGACAACAACCTCTATTGGAACACGGCGGGCAAAGTCGTCTTTCCCGGGGAAAGGAATCTGGAGGAATGGACGAATGCCACCGGGCATGATCGGCATTCGGTAGTTGCCGATCCTTTGTTTACGGAAGCCAAGGGGGGAGACTTTACTTTGAACAAGGAATCGCCTGCATACGAGATCGGTTTCGTTCCGTTTGATTATAACAAGGCCGGGCGTGTATCGGAACGCTCGCTTACACAGGACATGCCGCCGGTACCCGCGGCGTTTGAGTGAGCGGTGGCCGAGCTCCGTAAAAACAAATAGCAAATAGGATAATGTATGATCGAATGCATTGAAAAAGAGAATGAAACGCCTGTATGCCCACACTGTAATGCGGTGTTGAACGAGGTATGGTTTCGTGCGATGAAAGGCTTTTTAGGGCGCCGGTATCTATACTTTTGCCCGCAGTGTAAAAAGGTGCTGGGTGTTACGCACAGGAAGGGATTCTGGATGGGGTGATATATGAACTTGCCTGTGTGCGTATTAAGGCATTCAATATCCGTACACTGAAGTTGAATCTAATGAGCAATTGATGAAGATGAAGACATACTCACTTGCCGCCGCCGTCGTATTGATCGCGGTATTGGCCGGGGGCGTTAGACTCGGGCCTGCTGCATTAGCAAAAACCGCCGAGGTACGTGTATCCGCGGACATACAGTCCGATTACAGTATTCCCGCCTTTTTAACGGGTAAGTTCGCCGAGCATCTAGGGAATAATATTTACAACGGCATGTACGTTCAGATTCTGAAGAACCCGACTATGGCGGATTATCCTTTTGCAACGGGGCGTATGTCGCCGGACGGTGTGGCGACGTTTCATTTTGAGCCGGACGCAATACGCCGGCGGATATCGAGAAGTGCGACGCGAATGGGGTGGCCGGAGACGGCTGTCGACGGGCTTGTGTCCGCGTATTTTGACGGTTTGGCGTGCTGGTGGACGCGCGAAGGTGGTGAAGATGATGTATTGGTCAGCCCGAACGCAGGTGCGTACGTGGGGCGGGCGCAGCGCGTTGAGGCGCTGGCCGGGGGAGTTGGAATAGCGCAGTGGACGCACCTTCCGTTGCATAGGATCAACGAATACGAGGTCGAATTGTTCGCCAGGTCGCCGGACTTGAACCGTTTGACTGTAACAATTTTCGATGGCGAGACGAAAGTGGCGTCATCGCGCTTAACCGGCCTTAACGGTGAATGGCGGAAATTAAAAACTACGCTGAAGCTTGAAGGCGAGTTGTCCGCAGACACCTCATATCGCTTGGCAATAACGGCGCCGTGTGCGGGCTGTTTCGTTGTCGATAGTGTGATGCTGATGCCTGCGGACCATATAAATGGCGCCGATCCGGATATTATCCGGATGCTGCGCGAGTCCGACTTACCGATATTACGCTGGCCGGGCGGGAACTTCGTCAGCGGCTACCATTGGGAAGACGGGATCGGCCCGTTGGAGCGGCGGCCTACCTTGCCGAATTATGCGTGGGGCGGAGTCGAGCCGAACCTGTTCGGCACCGATGAATTCATAGCGTTTTGCCGTGCGGTCGGATGCGAGCCGATGATCTGCGTAAACGCGGGAAGCGGCACACCGGCGGAGGCGGCGCGATGGATCGAGTATTGCAACGGTTCTACGAACTCATCGATGGGCCGGCTGCGGGCTGAAAACGGGCACCCCGAACCGTACAACGTGCGGTATTGGGAGATCGGGAACGAGTTATGGGGGAAGTGGCAGTTTTATTGGACTACGGCCTCGGGGTATGTGGACAGGTTCCATAGGTTTTACAAGGCAATGAAGGCCGCCGATCCCGACATCGAGCTTTATGCCTGCGGCGCGCCCGTCTTTTGGGGGAGGGCATGGAATGATACGCTGATCGATGGCGCGGCGGATATACTCGAAAAGACAACCGACCATCCGTTGATAGGCGGTAATGTGTCGCCGGAAGTCGAACCACTTGACGTCTACAGGGATTTCATGGCCGTACCGTCGGTACTCGAGGATAAATGGTCGCAATTGCGTGGGCGAATGACAGCGGCTGGGATTACACAGCCGCGACTTGCGGTGACCGAACTCCAGATGTTCGCGCATCTCCGCGGTGAGCCGACGTCGGAGGATACGCGGAGATTGACCCATGAGAATTTGGTAAACCCGTCCACATTGGCTGAGGCGATCTACGACACACTTATCTACCACTCGGCGGTTAGGCTGCAACCTTTCGTGGAGATGGTAACGCATTCGGCGGTGGTCAATCACGGCGGTGGATTGCGCAAGGAGAACGAGAGGGTATATCCGAATCCTTGCTACTTTGCGCGGAAGGCGTTTTCCGATTTCGGCGGCGCGGTGCCGGTGGGTATAGAGATCGATTCTCCTTCGATGAATGCCCCGTTGGTTTTACCTGAGTTGGATGCGGTCAGAGACGAATGCGAGTATAAGGAAATCGACGCCGTGGCGGCGTTATCCGAAGACGGCGATTTACTGATCTCTGTTGTGCGCATGGGTACTGACGGTACGCTGGATTTGAAGGTCAGCGTCAACGGTATTAAATTATCCGGCGATGCTGAGGTGGTTGAGCTGTCCGGTGACGTGCCGTGGGCGAGGAATTCACTGGAAAACCCAAGCGCAATCAAGCCGCGAAAATACACTATAGCCACGCGGGACGGGGCTTTGAATTTGAAGTTGGAGCCGTATTCAATGGTAAAGCTCGTGATAGGAACCCAAACGAAATAAGCGGGTGAGCCGGATGGTAAAACCATCATGGATTCCTGCTGTTGATACTAAAACAAATGAGGTCGGTTTTATGAAAAGAATGATAATAATTCGCTTAGCCGGTTTTTGCGTTGCGGTGGTCATGGGCGCGTATACGGCCCTCGCCGAACCGATTCAAGGGTGCGTCTTTGTAGATTCCAATAAAAACGGTGCTCAAGATGCGGGTGAGCGCGGCCTCGAAGGTGTGCCCGTCACGGACGGCGTACAGTTTGTGGTGACGGACACGGACGGTGGATTTGCAATAGAGCCGCGCGCGCCGGCGGAGCTGTGTGACGGCGGCGAGGTCATTGTTTCTATTTCCGTGCCGGATAACTACAAGCCGGTTTCGGAGTGGTTCGCCGGATTGCCCGCCGATAAAGCGGATGAGAGGCTTGAGTTCGGTTTGTATCCGAATGACCAGGCCGGCGCATTTTATTTCGTGCATGGCACCGACCCCCATGTGCCGCGTGGCGGCAAGGAATTGTTCAAGATATTCAAATCCGAATTGCAGAAATTAAATAGGGTTGCGCGGTTTTGTATTTTAACCGGTGATCTCGTAGACCTCGGCGACAGCGACCCGTATGAGGAGGCGATTTCGGATTATGAGTTGTTGTCGCAGCACATCGTTGATTTCCCGATGCCGCTTTATGCGGTTCCCGGCAACCACGATATCATTGGTGTGCGCGCGGATTATACGAAGGCGGACAAGCCATTGTACGGCTATAGCGCGTTTACGAGGAAGGTCGGGCCCTTACGTTGGTCGTTTAATTACGGCGGCGTGCATTTTGTGGGAATCGATTTTAATACGCATACAGAAGAAGGAAAATGGGAGTGGGGCGTTCCACAGGGTGCCGTTGATTGGCTGAAGAAAGACCTGGAGTTTGTTCCGGATGATTTCAGGATATTCCTTTTCGTGCATTCGCCCGAGCCGTTGGACTCGATACGGCGCGTTGTCGAGGAGTTAGGTATAGACCGTGTGTTCTGCGGGCATAATCACCGGGACATGGTATTCAACCGTGCCGGCGCCGGGGTGTTGTTCAGCGGTTCGTTGTCCCAGATTTTCGAGGACAAGGATAGGCGTCCGGGCTATAGGCTGGTCAGGGTTGATCCGAACGGCGAAATAGACTCTATGTACCGCGAGCTGGGGCGTGAGACCCCAATTACCGTGGAACAGCCGAGATGGAATACGATATTGAAGTCCGGCGACACCATACGCGGCAAGGTTTATGATCCGGAACAAAAGACCGACCGTGTATCAATACGTTTGGGTGATATGGAAAAACAAGCGCGGCTGAATCGTGGTCGATTGTGGTGCTCATTCGAGGCTGCGTTCGATATCCCGGCTGAAATGACCGGCGCCGAGACGCTCGAGGCGCTCGTAGTCTGCGGCGATCGCCGGGAAAAGTATAGCCGAGAGTTTATGGTCGAAGGTGCGAATGCAAAACTTCTGTCTGAATTTAATTCGGCGGAGGCCATGGACGGCATTCGCAAAGACGACGCGCAGGTCGAGTGGTCGGCATTGGGCAAGATTCAGGTAGACACCGGGCACGAACAATCGTGGCCCGGCATCACTCTGGAGGCGCCGGACGCGAATTGGGATTTATCGGACTTTTATTACATCGCTTTTGAGGTTTTTAATCCGGAGGATGAGCCTGTCAAGGTGTTTTGTCGGGTAGATAATCCCGGCGCCGACGGAACGGAGAACTGTGTCACCGAGAGCGTTACCATCCCAGCTGAATCGAGCGGGTTGCTGCAAGTGGACATGAGCTCGACGCCTTGGCGATTATCCGAGCCGCTTAATTTGATTGGGATGCGCGGCAATCCGGAACACCCGGATAAGATTGATCCTTCAAATATCAATCAGATATTAATATTTTTACATAATCCCAAGCGCGACCATAGGCTAGAAATCGGGTCGATTTATGCGGCGGGCGAAGCGGTGACGCTCGAGGCGGACACGTTCGTTCCGTTTGTAGATAAGTTCGGACAATTCATGCATGCGGAATGGTCGGGTAAGGTACATAATTTGAAAGAGTTACAGCATCGTCGCGAATCGGAACGAGCGGAGTTTGCGGAGCGTCCCGGCCCGGAGGATTGGAACAGGTTCGGCGGATGGCTGGGCGGGCCGAGGTTTAAGCCCACCGGTTTCTTCCGTGTGGAAAAGGTGAACGGCAAGTGGTGGTTTGTCGATCCGGAGGGGCGCCTATTTTGGTCGCATGGGATTGATTGCGTAAACGGCTACGCCTCCACGCCGATAACCGATCGCGAGGAGTATTTTAAATTCCTGCCTGAGACGGGTGATCCGTTATCGCAATTCTACGGAACCGGTTCATGGGCGCCGCATGGTTATTACAAGGGACATGACCGGTATAAAACATACGATTTCGCGGCGGCAAATCTCATGCGCAAGTACGGCGAGGGTTGGCGAAGCGAACACGCCGCACTGGCGCACAAGCGACTGCGAAGCTGGGCGATGAATACGATAGGAAACTGGTCCGATGCGTCGATTTATCGTATGCGCCGCACGCCGTATGTAGCGACGATAGGATTCAGCTCGCCTGTGATAGAAGGTTCCAAGGGGTATTGGGGTAAGTTCCCGGATCCGTTTCATCCTGAATTCCGCGAAGCGGCGCGCGCGCGGATAGAACGCTGGGCGGAGACGTCGGTGGGTGATCCGTGGTGCCTGGGTATCTTCGTACATAATGAGCTGGCGTGGGGCGATGAGACTTCGCTTGCAGTAGCGGCCCTTGAATCGCCGCCGGAGCAACCGGCAAAGAAGGCGTTCATCGCGTTTTTAAAGAATAGATACGGCGATATCGAGGACATGAATAAAGCGTGGAAGACCGGGTATGAGTCGTGGAATGCGTTTTCCGAATCCACTCAACCGCCGGAAGTGGAAAAGGGGTACGAACCCGAGGATTGGGATGACGCGCCGTTGGCGGTGGCGCAGGCGTATAAGCAGCGGGACACGAATCCCTTGTATGAAGACATGAACGCCTTTTATCTGGCGATCGCGGAGCGCTATTTCAGTGTGATTCGTGGCGAGCTGAAGCGCGCTGCGCCGAATCATCTTTATCTTGGATGTCGGTTTGCGTGGGCGAATGAAAGCGCCGTCCACGCTGCGGCCGAGTATTGCGATGTGATTGGATTCAATTGGTATCGATATTCGGTTGAGCAACTTGATTTACCGAGTGAAATAGACAAGCCGATAATCATCGGTGAGTTCCATTTCGGCGCGCTGGATCGCGGCATGTTCCATACCGGCTTGTGCGAGACACGGAGCCAGCGCGACAGGGCGGAGCATTATAAGGGTTACCTTGAGAGTGCGCTTCGTAATCCGCATGTTATCGGGACACATTGGTTTCAGTTCAGGGATCAGGCGTTGACGGGGCGTGGTGACGGCGAGAACTATCAGATAGGGTTCTTGGACGTCTGCGATACGCCGTATCCGGAAACGGTTAAGGCCGCCCGTGATGTGGGTGAGGATATGTATAGACTGCGATTTTCCGGAGATGAATAGAAGCGTCCCCCAGTGTGGAAAATTGAATCTGTCGGTTTAATAAGTCGTAATGCAGCTTCAGCCGGGCGATTGGTTGACGGCGTCCCAGTCGATATGGTTTATAACTATCGATTACCGTATTGATATGCTATTTTTATTCCTCCGTATTTGTGTGAACTGAAGTCTTGGATTTCGTTGATAATCACTTCACTATAGGGCGGATTTGCGAATGTGCAGGCTATGGAAGATACAAACTCTCTTATAGAAAACAGGAAGGCGAAATTGGCGGAACTCCACGAACGCGGAGTGAATCCGTTTTCCAATGAATTCGAACCGACGGAGACCTGCGCCGAAGCGCGCGGTAAATTCGAGGAGGGGCGGAACGTTGCCGTTGCGGGAAGGATCACCGCCCATCGAGACATGGGCAAGAGCCAGTTCTTCGATCTCAGGGACAGTACCGGACGGATTCAAATCTATGCCCAGAAAAAGGTAATAGGCGAGGATGCCTTCGATGTCATCAAGCACCTTGACCTCGGGGATTTCCTTGGTGTACGCGGCGATCTATTTCAGACACGCACGGGTGAGATAACGGTGAAAGTACAGGAGTTTGTTGTGCTTTCCAAGGCCCTGAGGCCGCCGCCTGAAAAGTGGCATGGTTTGGCGGACACCGAAATCAGGTATAGACAGCGTTACCTTGACCTGATAGCAAGCGAGGAGGTTAAAAAAGTTTTTTTCAAGCGTAGTAGAATTATTTGGGAGATACGGAGATTTCTGCAAGACCGCGGCTTTATCGAGGTTGAAACGCCGATGATGCAGGCGATACCGGGCGGCGCCGCGGCTCAGCCCTTTGTGACGCACCATAATTCACTCGGCTGCGATTTTTATCTCAGGATCGCGTTGGAATTATACCTTAAACGCCTGCTTGTGGGCGGGATGGATCGCGTATTCGAGATAGGCCGAAACTTCAGAAACGAAGGCATCTCACGTCGGCATAACCCGGAATTCACCATGCTCGAGGTTTATCAGGCTTACGGGAATTTCAAGACGATGATGGAGCTCGTCGAATCCATGGTCTGCCACGTGGCACACGAGGTCAATGGCCGGATGGAATTAAAGGCCACGAATTCCACCAATCCTGAAAATGAACGGATAGACCTATCACCACCGTGGCGAAAGGTTGTTTACAAGGACTTGGTTAAGGAAACGGCCGGTGATGATTGGTTTGAATTGGGCTTTCAAGGGCGTAAGGCGCGCGCCGAAGACTTGGGTGTCGAGATCGGAATAGGTTTCGAAGACTTCGAGATAACCAACGCGGTCTTCGAGAAACTGATCGAACCGAAACTCATTCAACCGACGTTCGTTACGCACCTGCTCAAGGAGCTGGTGCCTTTGGCGAAACTCTCGAGCGACGATCCGGATACGGTCGAGGTTTTCGAATTATGTATAAACGGACAGGAAATAGCGCCCGCGTATTCTGAGCAGAACGATCCGGTTGTCCAGCGCGAACGCCTCGAGCACCAAGCCGGCGGCGAGCAGCAGAAACTGGACGAGGACTTCCTCATTTCTCTCGAACACGGTATGCCGCCCGCCGGTGGAATGGGAATTGGAATAGACCGGCTATGCATGACACTGCTCGAACAGGACAGCATCAGGGATGTTATCTTGTTCCCGCAGTTACGGCCGAGGACGAGTCAGTAGTAAGCGGTACATTGACTGGGAGGCGCCTATGGATTACGGTCTATTCGCGGTTCTTTCGGTTCCTCTGTGATGGTCTGGGTAATGGCGCGCTGAGTGATTTATAGATCAACTTTTCAATCGGCTTGAACGGTGCAAGCAACCGGTAAAACGGCGAGTGTACCAGGCGCAGACGGATGACGGACAGGAGCATCGCCAGTGATGTCTTGCCTATCACTACCTTCGATCCGAGCTTATCCGTCCACTCGGTCGGTACTTCCAGTATCTTGAATCCTTTGCGCTTGAGCGCGTATAGAAGGTTTATGTCGAATGCCATGTCCGCAATGAGCAATTCCGAATGCACGGCTTCCACGGCGTGCCGGCACATCAACTTCGCGCCGCATTGCGTATCCTTGATATTCATGCGGAACAGTAACTGCACGATAAAGTGGAATACACGGCTTGCGAATTGGCGTCGATTCGATTGTGCTTGGTGCAGTATTGATCCGGGCATCCAGCGCGAACCGATGACGCAGTCGGCTTCCTTACAGCGGCGTACCAGCTCCATGAATGCGCGCGGCGCAGTCGCGCCGTCAGCATCTACATATCCGACAAGGTCGGCGGTCGGCGTGAGCCTGAGCCCCTCGATCAATGCGCCGCCTTTACCTATAGGCGCCTCGAATTCCAGGAGGCGTACACGGTCATAGTCGCGTCCGACGCGTTCAACTACACCGCGCGTGTTATCGGTGCACCCGTTGAGGACAACCACGATCTCGAACTCGCCGTCGAATTCACGGCTCAACACCTGCGCGTAATTCCTCAGAACCGGTTCGATCCGGTGTTCCTCGTTATAGGCCGGTATAAGTAACAGTAGCCTGTGCTTTGATACATCGTCCATAGGTTGTTCCGTTCAATGCATGGAAGATACAATAAAAGTGTATAAAGACAATGCGAATCGATTTGTGCGCGGTGGGACGGCGATATTCAGAAAAAATAGAAGCGCTGCCGGAATTAACTTGCTTTTCGGGCGGTTATCAATATCCTGAATAATGCAAGGGCGGGTGTGGTTCAATGGTAGAACGTGGGCTTCCCAAGCCTGAGACGAGGGTTCGATTCCCTTCACCCGCTCCAAGTGTTTCTTCTTTGATCTTGCCGTGTTTAGGATTATATCGAGAATATCCAAGTATATGATTCGGGTTGGGATATTGAATAGGCAATTTAATTTAAACAATTTAATAAGCATATTCTCATTTTATTTGATATTGATTCGGGGTGTGTGCGGGATTGCTGATATTCAAGCTGCTGAGGCGAGAGCGGTTCTACGTCCGGACACAATTCCGCTCGGCGCCGTCTCCGTGCTCAAGCTCATTTTCGAGGGCGGCGAGCCGGAAGGACTCGAGGTGCCGGAGGTTGAAGGTTTAAGAATTAATCCGGCTGGACGCTCGCATGAGATACGGAGCGTAAACGGGCGGATGAGTGTTAGGACGATATTAAGTTACCAGTTACAACCTTCGGAGCAGGGGAGTTTCAAGATTCCGGTTGTTTCCGCCGTGGTTAATGGTGAGAAGGTTGAAACGGAACCGGTTACATTAGTAGTAACAGAGCCGGATTCGAGTGAAGCGTCGACTTTAGAGGACTATGCATATCTCAACCTGGTTGTCCCGTATAGTACGATATACGAAGGACAATACTTACCGTTGGAGGCGCGTTTGTACGAACGCAATGCCCGGAATGTGAGCCGGCCGGAGTTGGAGATGAACGGGTTCACCTTAGAAAACTCGGCACTACCGTCGGCGCCTGCCCGAAGCGCCGATGGGAGGTTTAATATCTGGAGTTACCAGTATTTGCTTACGCCGACAAAGACGGGCGAGCTGACACTCGGCCCTGCGAAGTGCTCCGCGAATTTACTCGTGCGGCGTTCGCAAAATAGACAGTCAAGGGATATGTACGATCCGTTCAGCCTCCTGAATAATGGCATGGAACTAAGACAGGCGGAATTGGAGAGCGATATCCTGGATATCAGTGTTAAGCCGTTACCGACCAACGGCATGCCTGCCGGGTTTAGCGGAGCGATCGGTGATTTTACATTTTCAGTCAATGCGCGCCCACGGGAACTGGTTGTCGGCGATCCTATAACCGTGCGCTTCCGGATTTCAGGGAAAGGCTCGTTCAGCCGTATAACTGAACCGCCCGATGCCGATTGGACGGGATTTAAATCCTATCCGTATAATGCCACAACCGAGAAAAAGGACGCGATCGGGATGGAGGCCGAGAAGGTATTCGAGCAGGTGGTCGCGCCGACAAATGCAGCGACTCAGTCATTGCCCGAGTTCCGATTCGCCTTTTTCGATCCGAATCGAGAACAATTTATTGTTCAAACGAATCCTCCGATTGAGATCACCGTTCGCTCCGATAATGAAAACAGCGCGGTTCAGAATACGGCACAAAATACATCAGACGAAATTAGCTCAAGCACGGAGCAAGGATTGGCGCATATCAAGAGCGACGCTGAATGGATGAATTCACCGCCCATGCTTCTGATCGATGACCGCGTATTCCAGGTGATGCTGATCATCCCGGCGCTTATCCTCGTTGGTGGTGTGTTGATCAGGAAGAGGAAAGAAAAGCTCGAGCATGATCCGTTACTTCAACGGCGGCATCGGGTGGCGGGCATAATTCGTCGTGGTATGAAAACCTTGGACGCGGCGGCGGTTTCGGGGGATGCGGAACGGTTCTTCGAAACGGCGTTTCGGTTGTTGCAGGAAAAAATGGGAGAACGCCTAGATATGCCGGCCTCGTCGATCACCGGTGCGGTTATAGATGAACGACTTCGTCTAATCGGAACGGTGGATGATGCGTTGATTACGGAAATCGAAGAATTATTTCAGGCGTGTGATCAAGCGCGGTTTGCTCCCGAAACCGGTGTCGGTGATCTCGAGTCATGGAACGTCAAAATAAAGGATGTCCTCAAAAAGCTCGATAAACGAATAATATGCGGAATACCGCCGGTTTTACTCGTTGTTTTCACACTATTGTTTACCGGCGCGGTCGTCCTGCGAGCAGGCAGTGACAGCATGCCTAATGAACAATTCATAGAAGCGAACAGGCATTACGAAACCGGTGATTTCAAATCCGCTATAGCAGGGTATCGGGAAATCATCGAATCCGGATTCTTCTCGTCCGCATTGTACTTCAATATGGGAAACGCGTGGTATAAAACCGGCGACAACGGCAAAGCGATCTTGTACTACTTACGCGCTCGGGAGCTTGCTCCGAGAAATAAAGACGTTCTGCATAACCTGGAATTCGTGCGCGAAAAATCAGGTGTCTCAGGAGACCAAAAAGGAATAGCGGCGCGGTTAGGGCGTATCGTGTCGGTATTGACGGTAAATGAGTGGGCCGGCTGGTTTCTGGTTTTTGAATGGATGCTTGCTGCGCTGTGTTTTTACAGGTTCGTATGGCCTGGAAACCGGCGGATTCCGAGATGGATTTTCATTGTTACAATCACTATGTTTCTCGCCGGCTCCATCGGCTTATACGCAAGGCTGGCGGCTTATTACAACGGCACGGCGGTGGTAACGTCCGGCGATGCAACTGTACGATACGGGCCTATGAAGGAGGCGAGTATTGCGTTTAGTTTGGATGAAGGGGCGATCGTATCCATTCTCCGTAAAAGCGGTGATGGCAGCTGGTCGTTGATAACACGTAGCGGCGAGGAGAGAGGATGGATAACTTCCGAATCCATTGAACGCGTCCGGCGGCCTCAGTCGGTAGCCGGCGAGTAACCAAATGCTCACCGGCCGTTGTGTTCATGGCGTGTTAACCGATTATACAGAAAAAGGCGCTGCCGCCGGGAACTTGACAAACCGCGGTTTTCTATTGCATCATGCTTAAATGAGTAAAGAAGATAGACCACAAATGCGTGTTTATTCTGCGCCGTTGCGTTTTGTTGCAGCGGGAGTGTTCGCCTTTATCGTTCTCACTGCGGCCTCCGTTCGAGGCGATGTCAAGCTGCACGGGTTGTTTTCAGACAATATGGTCCTACAGCGGGGTATGCCGGTGCCTGTCTGGGGATGGGCCGATAACGGCGAGGTTGTGACTGTCGAGATTCTTGGGAAAAGCGTTAAGACCACGGCCAGGGACGGAAAATGGTGTGTTTATCTCCCTAAAATGCAGGCGGGCGGCCCCTATACACTTTCGGTTGAAGGGAAAAACTCCATCGAATTGGAGAATGTGTTGGTGGGTGAGGTCTGGATTTGCAGCGGGCAATCGAACATGGAATGGTCGCTGTCGGGGGCATTCAAGTCGGAGGCGGACATAGAGAATTCATCCAATGCCCGGCTTCGTTTATATACAGTGCCCAAGCGGAAGGCCGATGAGCCCGTAACGGATGTGGATTCGAGTTGGGTAGAGTCTAATCCGGATACCGTACCCGGTTTTTCGGCGGTTGGTTATTATTTTGGACGTGAACTCCAAAAGGCCTTGGGCATTCCAGTAGGTTTGATCCACAGTTCATGGGGCGGTTCGCCGGCTGAGGTATGGATGAGCGAAACTGTTCTTGAATCAAATCCGGTCTATAAACGGCAAATACTCGATACGTATCAGGAACAATTGGAAAATTTCAATAAGCGCTTATCCGAGTGGGAGAAGAAGGCCGAAGAGGCAAAGAACAATAATCAAGAACCGCCCGGTAAGCCGTGGAAACCATGGAAACCCGCGGAACTGTACAATGGCATGATCGCGCCCTTGTTACCGTATGCAATACAAGGCGCCATTTGGTATCAGGGCGAATCGAATGCCGGGCGCGCATACCAGTACAGGTCGCTGTTTGCGGATATGATTCAAAATTGGCGTATAGACTGGGGGCTTGGTGATTTTACGTTTCTCGAGGTTCAGCTAGCGCCATGGGATATGAACAGGGGCAGATCTATGGATGAAATCGCCGCGGAAATTACGGAGAGCTCCTGGGCGGAACTGCGCGAGGCGCAACTGTTGGCGACGAAGGTTCTGCCGAATGTTGGAATGGCGGTCATTACCGATGTGGGTAATAAGGATGATATACATCCGAAAAAGAAAGAACCGGTCGGCTCGCGTCTGGCATTGACCGCGCGCGGTATAGCCTATGATGAACCCATCGAATACTCCGGGCCGGTTTATACCGGAATGCGCGTTATAGGTGATAAGGCGATAATCGAATTCGAGCATACCGGTAAAGGTCTTGAATCGCGCGGCGGCGATCTCCGAGGTTTCACGATTTGTGGTGCGGACAGAGAATTCGTTTGGGCGGATGCCGAGGTAGTCGACGATAAAGTCGTCGTGAGCAGTCCGAAAGTGCCGCATCCGATTGCCGTCCGATACGGCTGGGCCGATTATCCGGTGGTTAATCTGTGGAACAAGAACGGCTTACCGGCGACACCCTTTAGAACCGATAATTTCCCGATGGTGACAGGGCCGAGATAGGCGCCTGTGAGGAAGAATGTCAAGCCTCACTGCAGTTGTTTACGTGATGCTGTAGGGAGGCTTTCTTATTCGGCTATTGGTGTGGACAATAGAAACGACGATGAGAGGAAATTCCGGCAAGTGGAGGCGCAGGGTGCTTGTTCCTCGGGCTGGTGAACTTTGTCTTTAACGACGTCCGGCGCCGCCGACCACACCTGTTGTCCTTTCATGCAACCAATAAATGTCATCGTTATTTGGTGAGGGCACGTCCAACGGGATGAGCTCACCCTTTCGCAATTGCGGCGTGGTTCTCGGGTCGACCCATTTACGGATTTCAGCATGTCCGTCGGCGAAGGAAAGACCACCTGCACCGTTGTGGTAGCTGGCCGGGTAGTCGACTATCATGAAGGAACGTTGGTTTACAAGCCAGCCCGTCATGTCCACGACGAAAAAGCTGTCGTTGATACTGTCCTCGCGCTCGTCAATGAGCACCCACGTTTTGGCCGGGCCTGGATTGGCGAAATCCGTCATTTTCACATTATGCCTGTATTCATTATTATCCGTGCTGTCCCAAGTGGGTGATTGGTCACCTATCCAGCAATTCATTGACATACTCCGAACTCGCGGGATCATCTCGTTACCCATCCTGACCATTGAATTGTCTGCGGGGCATCTATAGATTTCCCAATTTTTTATGTATTTGCCGAGTTTGGCGTATCTTTCATCGACCAAAAAAAGCTTATTGGTGTTGTCGGAATTGTTCGGTGAAAAGTCCAACCATCCCTGAACCCAGCTATTTCCGCTATTTCCTGTATTAACGGCAAGCGTACCCTCGTTGTCATCAGCGTATAACGTCCATGCCAGCATCAACTGCTTGAGATTATTTATGCATTTGATACCCTGTGCCTTCTCCTTGGCCTTTGCCAATGCCGGCAGGAGCATGCCTGCAAGGACGGCGATGATTGCGATGACAACTAATAGTTCGATAAGCGTGAAGCCATGTTGTCGCGCTTTTAACCTGCTATGTTTTAGCTTGGATTCCATATTATTGCACTGGATGGATGATTTAAATTTAGGCTATGGTGATCATTCTTATATTAACCAGCCGGCTAGTCAATGTTCGATGAGAAGAAAAAAAACCCGCGTTTACGAACGCGGGTTTTTTTATGAGTTAAGACGACGAAGTAATATTATTGTATTCGACCTGTTGTCCTCTTATGCAACCAAAAAACGTCATCGTTATTTGGTGATGCGACACCCAAGGGAATTAGTTCTCCCTTCTGAAGCTGAGGGGTTGTCCTCTGATCGACCCATTTCTTGATTTCTGCGTGTCCATCGGCGAAAGACAGCCCCGCCGCGCCGTTATGGTAGCTGGCTGGATAATCGACAAGACGAAATGCACGTGGGTTACTGAGCCCGCCGGTCATATCAACGGCAAACCAACCGTCATTGATGCTGTCCGAACGCTCGTCGATGAACACCCAATTCTCTGCAGGGCCCGGACTGGCGAAGTCCGTCATTTTTACATTATGTCTGTATATATCATCACTGTACCGGCCTCTGATGTTTGATCCAACGCCGACCCATGAGTTCATGGACATACTGCGGACACGCGGGACGAGTTCGTTGCCCATACGGACCACTGCTTTATCCGCCGGACATCTATAGATATCGGCATTCTTTGTATACTTGGCGAGTTTACCGTATCTTTCATCAACTAAGTAGAGTTTATTCGTATTGTCGGAATTGTTTGCGTCGTAGTCCAGCCATCCGGCAACCCAGCTGTCATCAGCTTCGCTATTAGGGTCTGTGCTAGTTCCACCATCTCTATTATAAACCAGCTCGCCGTTGTTGTCGTCGGCGTACATCGTCCATGCCAACATCAACTGTTTGAGATTGTTGATGCATTTGATACCCTGCGCCTTTTCCTTGGCCTTAGCCAATGCCGGCAGGAGCATTCCAGCGAGCACAGCTATGATGGCTATGACCACCAGGAGCTCGATGAGCGTAAAGCCGCGCCGATCCTTTCGCCATCGGATTCGTAATTGATTGATATTTGATTTCATAACCTGCTTAATTTTTCTTTTCTCTTTAACTAACTTTCAAATATGCGCCTAGATTAGCAAGCGCGCCTATTGTCGTCAACCGTCTTTTCTGCTGCAGGGCCTGTTCTGATTGTTGGGCGCCGGCAGCATCCATCTGGTTTTTGAACTGTCGACCATACTCGGGGACATATTCAATTCTTATCCCAAATTATACAGAGAAATGCAGCGTTGGATATGTGCTTTTTGACGCACACCATATTTTTATTCGGTTCTATCCAAATTTACCAACAGGAATTAGACCTTTATGGAAACGTGAACTGTGAACTGTGAGAGGTGAACTGTGCCGTGGCATTCGAAGCCGCAGCGGCTGATCCTTCGGACACAGCCGCGCTCCGCATCCCTTCCCGTGCTCGTTCTGGTTCCCGTACGCGTACGCGTACACGTTTTTCGTATAGGGTCATCGACTGTGAATAATCGGAATCGTGAACGTGTACGTGTACGTGTACGTGTACGGAGCCGGGATTTAAACATCATTGCGTCCTTCGAGCTCTTGGCGAGAGGCGCATTACCCCTCGCAAAATCCGCAACGAGCACGAAAAATGATGACATAATATTTCGTCCCTACGGGACTTACGCTGTTTGTTGGGCTTTTTGCTATAGACATTTCATCCCTAACGGGATTCATTAGGATTGTGGGCTCAGCTCAACAGCTTATTCACTTAAAACTTAACAACTTAAAACCCGGGAGGAGATTTGCCCCGTCAGGGGCAAAATATTTATAGCCACACCCACTACACAAATCCATTAAGTCCCTTTAGGGACGTAATATTTTCTCCTTACTTTATTAGCTTTTTAAGCAATTTACCACTAAAGGCGCAGAACACGCGGAGGTAGGGTTTTACGCGGCGGCGCCGCCGCCAAGAATTCCGTGCTTTATCCAGAAACTGGCTATTTCCGCGTAGGCCTCAGCATGAGATTTCAATTTACCGAACTCGTCTTCGGTCAATTCACGTTTAACCTTTGCCGGACATCCGAGCGCTAGTGTGCGCGGCGGCACTTTGAAGCCCTCGGGCACGAGTGCATTGGCGCCGATGATACTCTGGGTGCCTACGGCCGCGCCGTCGAGGATGGTTGCGTTCATTCCAATAAGCGATTGGTCTTCAACGGTGCAGCTATGAAGGATGGCGTGGTGTCCGACTGTTACATAATCACCGACGTTGCATGGGATACCCTCCGATAGATGAATGACGCAATTATCCTGAATATTGGAATGGTGGCCGATGTTTATAGACTGGATGTCGCCTCGAAGTACGGCGTTAAACCAGACGCTGGAGTAATCGTTCAGTGAAACGTTGCCGACCACCACCGCGCCCTTGGCGATGAAAACGCCTTTTCCGAGCTGCGGTTCTTTTAAAAGGTGTCTTTTCAGTGTTTCTTTGATCCGGAGTTCCATAACAACCTGTCGTTGGAATTTCTATCACATACCCGACGATTATTGCGAAAAAAAATTTGTCCGGTGCCGGCAGTTGTAATTTTTTTGTTTATGGAGTAAGCTAAATAAGTTCGGATTAATTTGATGAGCTGGAATATTTCTGATACATCCGGTCGGCCGGCCAGGCGAGAGCACATGCCTCGGTCAATGCGGGATTTGACGCCGACCCGGTCTTTCAATGCGAGGGCCTTCTTTCGTGAAATGGTATGGAAGGCTCTGATGACGCGCCGTGTGGGGCATTACAAGCGCCCTTCGTTTCCCAATCTTACCAAAGATCAATTGGCGCTTACATGGATCGGGCATGCGTCGTTTTTAGTTCAATTTAATGATTTGAATGCGCTGATCGATCCGAATTTCGCCAAGTGGCTATTTTTACTTAAACGGATAAGACGTGCGGGGATGAAGATAGAAGACCTGCCGCCTGTGGACTTGGTGTTATTAACACATGCGCACTTTGATCACTTTCATAAGCCCACCATTCGCAGGTTGCCTGCGCCCAAGATCGGCGTAATGCCATGGGGTATGGGAGACTTGGCCAGCGGCCTCGGGTTTGAACGAATAATAGAGTTGGAATGGTGGGAGACCTTTACACACGGCGACTGGTCGGTAACGCTTGTACCGTGCAGGCATTGGGGGGCGCGTGTGCTTCATGATGATCATCGGGGTTACGGCGGATTCGTGCTAAGGCATGGAAATAAGAGTATATATCATTCAGGCGATAGCGCTTATTACGAGGGATTCAGCGAGATAGGTGAAAGGCTGTCGCCGGATATAGCGCTGTTGCCCATTGGTACTTATGAACCGGATTCTTTCCGGCGCGTGCACATGAGTCCCGTCGAGGCGCTGGACGCATTCTTTGATCTGCGTTCGAAGTGGTTGGTGCCGATGCACTATGGTACTTTTCGGCTGTCTTTCGAGGAAATGGATGAACCGCCCAGATGGTTGAAACGGCTGGGTGGCTTGAACGGCGTGAGCGATAAGATAAGAATACTGGACGAAGGCATACCGGAGGTTTTTTAATCCGGCATTTATTATAAAAGATTGATCATGCCAATATTATACGGATTATCGCAATTTACCACTAACGCCGCCACCAGCTGAAGGTGCTTGATTTGCCTCCAGTACTGCTCTTGGGCCCTCGGAATTTCCTTACCAAAAGTTGGCTCCTGGCCGAGGTCAATGCCATGATGAATTCGTCATAGGATTCATACCTGTCTTGCGGGTCTTTCGCCATCGCGTTAACAAGCGCATCGCTGGTCGGCTTGGTTATCGAATGGATAACCTGGTTGGGCGGGGTGGGCGGTACGCTTATGTGGGATTCGAGTACTTCTTCGACAGACGAGGCCTCGAACGGGACGTGACCGGTTATGGCATGATACAGCGTTCCTGCCAGACTGTACATGTCCGATAGAAAATCTTCCTTCTCACGTTTTATCTTCTCCGGAGCAATATAATATGGAGTGCCCCAAATGGAGCCTTCGTCTTCGGACTCGGTTTCGATACTTCGCGCCAGGCCGAAGTCCACCAGTTTCGGTTCGCCCTCGGCGTTAAACAGGATATTCGCAGGCTTGATATCGCGGTGTAGAAGACTGTGCTTTAACGCGGAATCAAGTGCAGAGGCCACTTTTATCCCTATATCCAGTATATTAAGCTCGGGTACGTGTTTCTCTCTTTCAATCCATGTGTCGAGGCTACCTCTGTCTGCCAGCTCCATTACCAGGAAATGCTGACCCTCCCACTCGTCGAATGTGTATATATGAATAATATTCGTGTGATTCAATGCCGCGCATGAGCGTGCCTCGCGAATGAAACTTTCGAGCGCTTCTTTATCGTCCTCGAGCTCCTTTTTCATCAGTTTCACGGCAACTTCTCGTTCCAGGGTTATATCGAATGCCCTATAAACCGTGCCCATCCCTCCGGATGCAATCGCAGAACGGAGCTCGAACTGTCGTAATTGCATCGGCATCGTTATCGATGCGCCGCACCGACTGCACGGCACAGTTGCCAACGGCTGCAAATCACCGGGAATAAAAACCTTGGTGTCGCAGCTGTAACAAGTAACCATCCTAAGCGGTTTCTTTTCCTTTTGCGCTGATTCGCTCACTATAATGATATTAGCATTCCGTGTGCTATAAACAAGGTTTGATCGTTGAATCTCGAGTTTTTTCTTTCCTCATTTCAGCAGTCGCCGTGGTTAAAATTTAAGCCGGCAACCGGCATCCGAATCCGGAATCCGGCAATTAAATGCCGGTAAAGTGCAAGATACGCTAAAAACATCGCAAAAAAATTTGACAATACGAGGATTATAGTGTCCAATATTGTACGGTTGATTAAGGGCTTATCGGTTAAACATTGAAAGAATGATGCACAACACAGGAAAACAAATGAAGGCTCTCCACGGAATCCTTTGTATTCAAAGGATTCTGACCCACCGTGGCGGGGGAACGCCGTGATTCTGTGATTTTTGCGTATCTCCCCCACGATGAAAGAAACATCGTGGGTTTTTTTTTGTAGTAATAACCGAAAGCAAAACAAAAACAGCAAACAAAGATAAGAAATACTTATGAATAGAAGAATAAGAAAAATACCTACTAAGTTCGGTGATAATGTCCGATTCGAGGTGCCGGTGCCGCCGAAGGCCTCGCGAGAAGATGAATGGAACGTTCTCGAGGAGTTCAAATCAGGGTACATAAAACCGGTTTTGGATGAGGCCGATACCGGTTTGGAGCGTACTGTGATCTTGAATGCGGCGAAGGAGGCGATGGCATTGGCTTCGCGTACGTCGTTTCCGATGTTGGTGTTTCCGTTGCTTTTCGAGGAACGGGCGCGATATGCATGGGCGACGTACAACGGTCTTAATTGTGCTTGCTCCCAAAAACCGGAGATCAGGAGG
>JAIPKD010000001.1 GCA_021733835.1 Verrucomicrobiota bacterium | reverse complement strand
ATGAATTTTTCATTGCTCCGAGCCGGAGCAATGAAAAAACTTATCGCCCTTCGCATTACTACCTTTTCCTGATACTATGGGAACGAAGCGGATTAATAAATTCTAAATCCTAAGCACGAAATCCGAAACAAATCCGAATCACCGAAATTCTAATGACCAAAACCAATCAGGGAAATCGAGAACGAGAATCGCGAACGTGAACGAGAACGTGCTTCTGATCTCAGACCGCTGACCTCCGGCAATATTCCGTCCCTACGGGACTTATGCTTTTTGTTAGGCTTTTTTGCTATAGACATTTCATCCCTAACGGGATTCTGAAAGGCGCAGACGGTTGGTAATCGGGTGAAAGCCTTGGCATCCGGAGCCACTGCGGCTGATCCTTCGGACACAGCCGCGCTCCGGGTTTCAAAAATCCGAAGCACTAATATCGAAGCACGAAACAAATCCGAATTACCAAAAATTCTAATGACCGAAACCGACCACGGACATCACGGGAATCGCGAACGCGTATGTGGACGTGAACGTGTACCAGAGGAATATTCTGAATTCATTATCGACATACGCCGGGTTGATCGTAAGAATCATATTACGCAGAGTCTCGGTGCGACTCGGTAAACAAAAAGCACAGACAATCAAGGCGGTATTCGTCCCCACCGCATTATTATCGATAAACCAGCCGGGCGAATTGCACCAGGGACACCGTCCCATCAGTAACTCACGACTATGCTCGAGCATATCAGAAAAACATTATCTTTTATATCACCGGCAAGATTTCCGTTTTTCTACGGATGGTTCATTATATTTGCGGGCACGATAGGCACGCTCATGAGCGCGCCGGGGCAGACGATCGGTGTATCCGTTTTCACCGATCCATTGATTCAGAGTTTCAATATCTCCCGCGTGAACCTGAGCCTGGCGTATTTGCTCGGCACGATCACTAGCGCCTTGATCCTTACGCACGCGGGTAGATTATACGATAAATACGGCGCCAGACTGATCGCAACCTTGGCGGCGTTTTTCCTGGGAACGGTTCTTGTCTATATGACACAACTGGACAAGGTCGTCGGTCATATAACTTTCATATTACCCTCCATTGACAGGCAATTGCTTACTTTTGTATTCGCTGCGTTTGGATTCCTCGGCATACGTTTCTTCGGTCAGGGAGTGTTGACCATGGTTTCCAAGAACATGGTCATGAAATGGTTCAACAAAAAGAGGGGGTTGGCGAGCGCGATCATGGGCGTGTTCATTGCCTTCGGTTTTTCGGCGGCGCCGAGGCTTTTCAAGTCACTTATCGACACGTTCGGCTGGCGCGGCGCATGGCTGATAATTGCGGGCATAGTGGGTATCGGTTTCGTGATATTCGCCATTCTTGTCTTTCGCGATAACCCCCACGATTACGGACTTATCCCCGACGGTAAGGTGTATCAACTGAAGAGCAGTAAGGCGCCTGTATATCAGTCCCGGCGCAACTACACCCTCAGCGAAGCGCGGCGGACGTTCAGCTTCTGGATTTTCAACCTGGCACTGGCGCTGTATGCCCTGTTCTTTACCGCCATGACGTTCCAGGTCGTATCCATCTTCGAAAATGCCGGTATGGACGAGACAAGGGCGATCTCCATTTTCATCCCTTCAGCCATGATCGCTGTAGCCGTCAATATCCTCGTCGGCTGGATAAGCGATTACATCAGGCTCAAGTATATACTATTTATCCAGCTGTTCGGACTGGTTCTATCGTCGCTGGGTATTATGATCCTGAAGGACGGCTACCCTGTGTGGCTGATCATTATCGGCAACGGCATGGCGCAGGGAGTGTTCGGCATAATCTCATCGGTCACCTGGCCGCGGTTCTTTGGGATTGCACACCTAGGCGCCATATCCGGCTTCAACCTAAGCTGGACGGTTGCCGGCAGCGCCGTCGGCCCATATTTCTTCAGCCTGATGCTGAATTGGACGGGCGCATATCGTTTCGGCGCCCTCGCGTGCATGCTGGCCGCCGCTGTTTTATTTATTCTTGCGTTTAAGGCGGATAACGTAAATGAAGTTAAATCACACGAACGCAGTGGTTAAGTAACCGTTTAAACGGACTTATTCTAAAAAATAATGAGCGAGGCCGACGCCTTAATTTACAGTTTCACCACTTCTTGCCTTCGACTGCTTTCGTATGCGGCGTGTATCACGCGTATTACGTCGAGGCCGGCCCGGCCGGGCACCTCGAGGGCGGCATTGCCGGTCAAGGCATCATAGAGATTCTTGTAGTACTCCATATAATTCCCGGGCAGCGTCTCGATTCTTCCCCTGAAATGCAGTCCCTCGATATCGGTATTCAGGATTCCCCAGTTCTCTTCCGGATCATGTCCCCAGTTCGGCGTATTAGGCAGGCGGTCTTCGTCCAATGCCTGCTCCTGCGGGTCAACTCCGTATTTCACAAACCCCCCCATATCGCCGTTTACGATATACCGCGGCAATGGCTCGCGAACGTGGAAGCCGCCTTTGAGTATGACGGCGACATCCGGGTAGTGTAGTCTGAGATTATAATAGTCATCGTGGTTCGCGCCTTCGCGGAACGCCCGAATATCCGCGGAAACTGCCGCGGGAAGCCCGAACAAGACCAGTGCCTGGTCGATCATGTGCGATCCAAGATCAAACAACACACCGGCGCCGACCTCTTTCTGTTCCTTCCATTTTTTCATGTCGAGGAAATTCCGGAACCTGTCGAAATGTGACTCATACTCCACGATGTTACCGACGAGCCGGTTCTCGATAATATGTCTGACCGTCATGAAATCGCCGTCCCAGCGCCTGTTTTGATAAACAGAGAGAACATTGCCGTTGCGTTCGGCGGTCTCGATCAGCTCAACGGCTTCTGCCGGTTCATGAGTTATGGGCTTTTCGACTACGACATGCTTGCCTGCCTGCAACGCGCGTTTTGTTAAATCATAGTGAGTATGGTTCGGCGTATTCACCACAATAAGATCGATCTCCGGATCATCGAGTAATTCCTCGTACCGGCGCACTACCTCAACATAAGGATAGTGACGCCTCGATAAATCCTTCGTTCGTTCCCACACCTTGCATAACTCAAATCCGGGGTGTAGGTGGATGAACGGCGCATGAAAAAGCCTGCCCGACTTGCCGAATGAACTTAATCCAACCTTTATTATCGCTCCGTTCTTTTTCATAATCTTACCAAGTACAGTATAATTAACGGGATTCTTGTTATTTCAATGCTTTTCGGAATCCGAAGAGGCGTCTATAATTCAAGACATGAGAGAGCGTTACAGGTTTGAATTATTATTTCGCGTCGAAGTAATTGTCATAATCCTCACCATACAATGCATCTTTTCTTCGGTTCAGGCGCTCGGCGCGACGGAAGATACGTCGATGGAGTGCGCCGGCATTTCAGTCATACCCCACACAAGGGCGCCGGGTATCAGGTATTCGTTTAAGCCGGAATCCGCGGACGGCGTGTACATGGAGTTGTTCATGCGTAACAGCGCACCTCAAGATAATACAGCCGGTGAATCGGTCTATTGCAGCTCGGTGTTATTCAACGGTGACGAACCCCAAACCCTGATCAACAAAGAACAATGGTCCTGGCACGATACACCGAACCAGTGGAATCCGGACAACGTCGAACTCCCGCCCGGCGGGATATTCGTCTGGCCAATCAACACGATCAGCGATGATTGGGGAATCGGGAGCAATTTTGAGATCACGGTAACCGACTGGGAAAACATCGACAGATACAAAATACCGGTAACCATAACCAATAATCCGGTGGTATTAAAAACCCTTACCTTCCTCGCCCCCGAGGAAGAGGATCACCCGAACAGGATAGTGTTTCATGTTGTTAATGCATCCGAAAAGGCGTGGAAGATACGAAGCCTGCGCATTTACCTTCCCGCAGGCGAAGCGTCGCCGCGTGTGTTCATGAAAGAAATGGAGTTTACGGGTATCAATGTTCACCCCGAATCCGACGGCATACCGCCGGGAGCTCAGGCATGCGCCGATGTGTCGACCAGTGTGTTACCCCTTTCACCGGCCGTCATCGAGATCGGACTGGCTTCGGATGACGGGGACGAGTTTTCGATATGGTGCCGGCGTAAGATATTCAAAGAAAGCTTCATGATAGGCGCCGATTGGAATCTCGACTCCGAGCCGGCCTTAAAAAAACTCCAACACCCGGCGACGGATAAGCAGATGAAACGCATGCATATAAACACTATCTATGCTCGAAACGGCTTGGATGCTATCTTGGACTTGGATGACGGTATCGCGGAATTGCCGTACGCACTGTTCGGTGTTTGCACAAAAACTAATATTCAGAATAAAGATTCACTGTGCGCTAATATCGCGGGGATTCAACCGATCGACGAACCCCAAAACGACATCAGCATGGAAAAACAGTATCCACAATCGGTGCTATATGCGCTGTCGCCCTACTCGAAGTTGCCGTTCCCGACATCGATCACGCTCACGGACGAATCGTATTGGTTCAAGTACGCCGGTTTATCCGATCTTCCGGTACTCAAGTCACCGAGGATAATGGCGCACACGGCCGATGCCTGGGAGCGCTACAAGCGCTGGGAGGAACCCGTCCCCTGGGGAGCGCCTTTAGAGACCTTCGGTGCGTTAACACGCAATCTAAGGAACACATACCAGCCGCGACCGATCGCCGTCCAAGTGCAGGGGCCGGCCACCGGCATGCTGCCGCCGAACGACCGCAAACGCGCCGCACCGTCGCCGTCCGAATTGAGGGTAACCGCTTACCACGCCCTTTCAAGCCGGATTACCGGCATACTCTGGCAGGGACTCGATGTTCAAGGACTCGTGGAGTTCCGTGACTTAATCGAGCCGATAACAAAAATAAACAGGGAAATAATGCTCCTGAAAGACTTTTACATGGAAGGCGCACCGTACCGGTTCAATTCAACGACCAACGCCGAAACCGGTTTGCCGGAGTGGAGTCTCTCAATAATCGCCGCTCCACGCGCTGCATTGATGTTCGCCGTTGATCTGAATTATAAGCCGTCTGGATTTTTCGGACGCCAATTCCAGTTCGACAAAAAACGGAAGGCATCTTTCAAGTTCCCGCTGCCCGGGTATTTGCGCAAGCCGGTCGATGTCTTCCGTGTGGATTCCGAGGGGCTCTATCTCGTCGATTATCGTATAACCGATGACGGCGTTGAGATTTCAGACGAACAATCCAAGGTAGCGGTCTACATTGCAGCGCAGGACTTGGAACTACGCCCTCGACTAGTAAAAAAACTAAAGGCGCTCGTTGATTCAGAACACGCCGTTGGTTTCGATCCGGCAAATGAACGACGTGATTTTTCAATATTAAAAGGGATCATCGAAAATGAATAATCAGTCCATGAACAATAAAGCCGGGAATAATGCAAAAAGCGGCTTGGTCGGCACATGGCTGAACCTCGCGCTGGCAGTGTGCGTGTTCTGCATGTTCGAATCATCCGCAAGCGCGCGGGTACTGGTAGGCTCTGACGTCCTCGCGCTCAGGAAATTCAAAGACCTCGAGGGCAAAAGAGTCGGACTCCTGACTAATCCATCGGGGATAAACAGCCACGGGCAACCGACCGTCGAGGTGTTGGCTAACGCACCAAATGTGAACCTTGTTGCCCTGTTCGCGGTCGAGCATGGTATATACGGCAAGATACCTGCGGGTAAGGAATTCCCGGATACCGAAGACTCAAAGACGGGGCTGCCGGTCTACTCACTCTACGGTCCCGGCCCGGTTCGCACGCCTACACCGGAGATGCTCGAGCATATCGATGTCCTGGTCTACGACATCCAAGATACGGGCGTACGCTCGTATACATTCATCAGCTCCATGGGATTGGCTATGGAGGCGTGCGGCGAGGCCGGTGTCGAATTTATGGTGCTGGATCGACCGAATCCGCTCGGCGGCCTGCGCGTGGAAGGACCGATCTTGGAAGACAAATTTAAGTCTCTAGTCGGACAATGGGAGATCACTTATGCCTACGGCATGACATGCGGCGAACTGGCGCGAATGATCAACGGCGAAGGCTGGATCGAGCATCCATGCAAGCTCATTGTAATCCCTATGTCCGGTTGGCGGAGAGATATGGTATGGAAAGATACAAACCTGAAATGGATACCCACATCGCCGAATGTCATCACCGGCGATACCCCGATGTACCTGGCGGCAACCGGTATAATCGGCGAACTCGGCGGCGTCCGCCTCGGCGGCGGAACGCCGTACAGATTTCAATGCATTGCGGCACAATGGCTGGACGCCAACAGCATGATCCAATATATGAACTCGCTCAACCTACCCGACGTTAATTTCAATCAAATTAACTATGACACACGCGAAGGCACTACATTGACAGGTGCAAAAATCGAATTCACCGACCCGTCGCGCGCGCCGCTGGTATCACTTAACTTGTTCATACTCGAAGCTATCAATACACTCTCCGGGCGGGATTTGTTCAAAGCGGCGCAGGTGGACGGACACAGTTTCGCCATGTTCGATAAGGTGATGGGTACCGACGTGGTACGCCTGGCGCTTGCAAAAGGGCGTTCGACTGTTGAGATTCTTTCATCGTGGGTCGAGGATGAAAAACAATTCCTCACCCGGCGCCACCAGTATCTCATACCAATGTACGGCACAAACGGGTTTTCGAGCTCGAGCCTCATTTTGGATGAATTGAATACCCACGCAACCCGTACAGATCAAATAACGAGCGCTCGAAAATCAATGCGAATACCCGATGAATATGAAATCCGGCAGGGCGATACATTATACGAAGTATCACGTAAATACGGCATACCTGTTGAATCAATCATTGAAATGAATCCCGGCATATCACCTACGCGGCTCCAGGTGGGGCAGATAATAAGATTACCGTCGCTTGATACAGACTAACGAGATAAAACATCACTCCCCCGCCGAAATCGCGGATAAAAATGCACCTCATGCGGCTGTTTGTTAATAACTATTTAAGCGCTTGATTCAACGACTGTTACACGTTAAAAGGGCGATGTTTTGAATGTAGATATCAATAAGACAAAAATACTGTTCGTCGATGACGATGCCGACGTCCTCAATGTCCTCGGACTAATGTTCCAGACGCTCGAAGACAACTGGGACGTATCGCTGGCCGGCTCCGGCCGGGAAGCACTCGAAATACTGGACACAAAGCCGATCGATGTCGTCGTTTCGGATATGGTCATGCCCGGTATGAACGGAGCGCAACTGCTCAATCACGTAATGAAACGGCATCCGAATACAATCCGGATAATTTTATCCGGTTATGCGGACATGGACCTCGTCTTACGCTGCGTCGGCGTCACACACCAATACCTTTCCAAGCCGTTCGATCTCAAGGTACTACTCACAACGATTAAAAGGATCGAGCACCTGAACTCCCTTTTAAACGGCGGGGAGATTCGTGTACTGGCATCTAAGTTGAGCCACCTCCCTACAATACCGAAGATTTATAACGAAATCGTCCATGCACTTGAATCACCGGAATGCCCAATAGACCACATCGGAAAGATCATTAAAAAAGACCCCTCCCTCTCATCAAAGATTCTTCAAATCCTGAATTCAGCCTTTTTTGGCGCACCACGGGAGAGTTCAAACATCATGGAAGCCGTGCAAACACTGGGGTTGACTCAGATCAGGACACTTGCATTGACGGTGCCCATTTTTTCGGCATTTGATGAAGAAACAATGCGCATGTTCAAGCTGGATATTCTTTGGGAACATAGTCTCAAGACCGGCTGCCTGGCGCGTAAGATCATGGCAAACGAAGGCGCAAATCAAATCACAGTCGAACAAGCGTTTACCGCCGGACTCCTTCATGACGTCGGTAAGCTTATCTTCGCCCAGAACGTTCCCAACATCTATTATCATACACTTAAATCCGCGGCTACGAATCATTTGACTATGGAAAAGGCGGAAAACAATGATTTCCATATCTCACATGCCGAGGCCGGCGCATATCTTCTGGGCATCTGGGGATTACCTATGCCGATAGTAGAGGCCGTAGCATTCCACCATCGCCCTTCAAACGTATCCGAAACGGTCTTGTCTCCGTTAACCGCCGTTCACGCAGCTAATGTAATTCGCCATGAAATAGCGAATTCAGCTAACGGCGCTAAACCCAAATTCGACATGGAGTATTTGTCCTCGTTAAACATCGAAAGTCATGTCTCAACTTGGCGCAGCCTGGTCTGACGCGCCCAATAGTTGACCACGAAGCAAAAATTCAGATGGAGCAAAAAAAAAGCGCGGGTGGAGGCAACCCGCGCTTATTCGAGGAGGATGGGTTTTAGGCTGTTTTTGAGGAGAAGCGACGATACCCGCAAGCGCCCAAAACTATCAGGCCACCCAGTAACGCATACTGGATTGTCGAAAATTCAGGAACAGCTGTAATCTTAGCGCCAAGATTGGCCTTGAGATCACCAAACTGTTTCAACTTCCATTGTCCAGCTTCCTGAACCCATACATCATCCCAGCTTGAGCCGACTGTCGGGTTCTCGTAAACCAGAAGCCCCGCGTCCAAATACTGTGACGGCGAAAAACTTACCGCCCACGTGAAATTCCGAGGGACTATTTCATTAATATCGGTTATAGTGACGGTGTTATATCCCTGTTCCAAATTGAACAGTTCAGTCTCATACAACACCGTGCTCGGCGCCACACCATTATCCACAGATGCGCCGTCGTTCGCATACATGTAAAGCTTTGCCTGCTGGGTGCCGAGGAAATCGGCATAATAGTCGAACTGGAACGTAGTAATGGTGCGCTCCGTTCCCGCTAAAAATATCTCGTCGCCAATTGTTGGCGCCCCTGATGTCTTCGGATAATAACTTCCGGTGAAGTCTGATGAATTGTCATAAACGACTGCGGGTTGTGCTAATGCACTCGCTACCCCGGCGATTGCTATTGCTGATGTCGCAATCGAATAAACGGCTAATTGTTTAAAGTATCGTATATTCATAATGGCTCTTGCGGTTTAATTAAATTGTTCGCTTCTCTTTTACCTTTACTCCTGCTTTCAATCTACCCCCTATTGTGCAGGTACTTCTCTTCAAGTCAAGCCAATACGGCTATTTTTTCTAACTTTTTTACCGAACGGCTCCAACGTTATCCTGATTCAATTTCCTTATATATCGCAGATAACTCTGATCAAGTCAAGCCGATACGGCGAATTCCCCAATCTTTTTTTTTGCCCGTCGCTTTGCAGAGCATGAAACCTCATGAATCCGAGAGTAACCGCAACGGTTCCTCAACCTCGGTAATATTAGCAATATCCTTGCCAACCGCTCCGATTCCAAGCTTTTTTAGACGTTCACCGCTCGGACGCACTGAGCGCTCAAAGCTTCCCACCGCATCGTTATACGCGCGGTTTGCGCGCTCCAGGCCGGAACGGATGTTGTCAAAATGCCCCGCAAACGTACAAATACGCGAGTACAATTCCTGCGCGGCACCGGCTATCATCTTGGCGTTTTCGGTTTGGGCGTGTTGCTGCCAGGATAGGCTTACCGTTCTCAGTAATGCGATAAGAGAAGCCGGCGTCGCGATAAGGACGTTTTTAGCGGACGCCCATACGATCAAGTCCGGGTCGCCTTCCAACGCCCTGCTGAACAAGGACTCGGCGGGAAGAAACAAAACAACATGATCCAGCGCGTTATTGAAACGTTTCGGATATGCTCTGTCCGACAGGCCCTTGATCGTTGATCTCATCCGCGCCGCCAATGATTTCAACGCATTATCGCGAATCGCCGGCTCGCTCGCATCCATATCACGTAGACAATCGATATCGGGTACCTTCGCATCGATAATAATTTCCCGCTCACCCGGTAAATGGACTATCATGTCGGGCTTGCTCTCGCCCGACTCCGACGTCATCTGCTCCTTGAAATCGCAATGCGGGCTCATTCCGGCCGCCTCGACGACGCGTCTGAGTGTATCCTCGCCCCATCTACCCCGGGCCTGACTGGAACTGAGAATCCGTCTCAATTGCAGTGTTTCATTGGCAAGAGTATTACTTTGACCGGCAAGGTTTTCGAATTGTTTTCTCACCTCACCTAAAGCGGCGGCTTGCGAAGACTCGCTGTGAGAAAGGCGTTTCTGGTAAGCATCCAACTGCTCCTCGAGCGGTTTCAACATGCCGAGTATCGATTCTTGGCGTTTTGCAAGGTCACCTTTTGCGGTTTCATGGAATTTTGAAAGCGTCTCATTGGCCAAACGAAGAAAGTCCGGCTGAACCTGTTTCAACGTCTCGGCACTCAATCCCTGAAACGCCTCTTTGAGATTGCTTAAGGCACGCTCGCGGTCTTCTTTCATCTCGGCCAGGTTACGATCGAACAACCGTTTCTGATCCGCCATATACTGTTCCATCGCCTCGAGTCTAGCCTCTGCGGCTGACCTGGCGGATGCGGTTTCCGACAGGTTTCCACGCAGCACCTCCACCTCTTCCTCAAGCCTGCCATTTTGGCGGCGTAATTCGTTTTCCAGGCCCGACAGAGACTCGTTGCGGTTCTTCCGGGCATGCCGCGAGCCCAATATCCAACCGGCGGCGCCTCCTAGAACCCCGCCAAAAACCAAGCCAAGACAGATAAAAAGGAATTCACTCATCACTCGAATAATCCGATTCGATACTCTATTTCTTCATCATGCGATACTCCGGTCAGCATATTTTGCATCAACGCTTATGCACATTAATTGGAACCGAAGATCATCGTTTTATTAAACCCCTTTTTCCGATGCCGATCAATTTAATAACGAATACCGGTCATTCATGGAATTGACTGCTCCGGCCGCTGTGATATTCTCAGTCTTAACTGACTGGACAATATGACCAACGATCCTTCAATTAACAGCGAAGGCAACACCGTCAAAGATTCTTCGCAGGGCGAATCACATGCACCCCGATTCCAGCGTTCCTGTTCCGGCACACGCGCATTTTTCAGGGTTTGCGGAGAGATAATCGGCGGTTTTATGGACAAGGGCGGTCTGACGCGATCCGCCGCCCTCGCCTACACGAGTCTGCTCGCGCTGGTACCGCTTCTGGCTGTTGTCACGAGCATTTACACGAGCTTCCTGCAAAACGAAGAGGCCGCCACAATCACACAGATGATCGAGCGCGTGGTTGAAAACATTGCCCCACAGCTCAACGCCCTCCCCGAAACCGATTCAACAACCGGCAAGACCTCAGGAAAAGAGGCGGTTGTAAACCAAATACAACGCTTCATAAACAACATTAACAGCCGCGCCATCGGGGTGTCAGGTATGATTACGCTTATCGTCGTCGCAATACTCCTGCTAAGGGAAGTCGAGGCATCGATGAACAAATTCTGGGGCATCACGCATGGTAGAAGCTGGTTCTCTCAAATCATGCTTTACTGGACCGCGCTTACGCTCGGCCCGCTCGCATTGTTCGCGGCCATCGGCATAACAATGAAATACTCGGGCGCAGACATTCAGGGTCTTCCATTTATAGGCGGAATAGCCGCAAGAATCGCACCCTTCGCATTCACCATCGCGGCATTTACATTATTCTACCAATTGATGCCGAACACGAAGGTCAAATGGTCGGTCGCCGCCGTGGGAGGCACGGTCGGCGGGATCCTGTGGCAACTGAATAACATGCTCAGCGCCGCTTATATCTCGCGTGTCTTGTTCTACAGTAAAATCTACGGCAGCCTCGGCCTTATCCCGCTACTGCTGATAGGTATCTATACCTCGTGGGTAATAGTGCTCTTTGGAAATCACATCTGCTGCGCATTTCAAAACCGCCGGTTTTCCTGCATGAATACACGGCTCCAACTGAAAACAGCCAAATCGCGGGAGCTCGCGGCACTGATAATAATGACACTGCTGGGAAAAAACTTTTTCATGTCGAACAAACCTCTGACCATAAAAGAGATTCTACGGGTAATCCCCGCCGAACCGTCATCAATCCATGGAATCCTTTACCGCTTGGTAAATTCCGGACTGGCACTGGAAATCGCCGGCGCCGAAGCCGGTTTCAGCGTTGCGCGTTCCCCGGAACACATCACATGCCAAGACATCCTCGAAGCCGCGCGTAAAGAACCTGATGTAAAGGAAAACGGCGCGCTTGCCGGCGCGCTTATTAGTCCGGAAATCCTGGCCGCCGAATCCGAATTCAATCGCATAACCAATGCCGAACGTGAAGCCGCAACCACAATAACCCTTTCCAAAATCATCAATGAAATAGGAGAATTTGAAAAGCAGGAGAACAAACCACCAGAGAATTCAACAACCAAAGGCAGACTGGCGGGCGTACTCCATTGAATTCAAGACCGAGAACAAAAGAAGGCTTGGAGATTTGAAAAGCCATTAAAATCATCCCATAACCACACCTTGCGTCGAATCTTCACCCGGCCTCTTACGCCAATTTTGATAATTCCCGGCAGGGATATTCATAGCTACACCCGACACCATCACCTCCGTAACATGGATGGCAAAACCTTATGAATAGAATCTTGGCAGCCGGTTCTAAACCGGGTAACATGAAGTAATGATAGCGTTACTGAGGATAATCGGTCTAATCAACGCGTCCGTCTGGCTGGGAGCGGCGGTATTTTTTACATTCTCCGTTTCACCTGCACTACGATCGAAGCCGATTATCGCACTATTCAGCACGGGCGGAACCAGCGATACGGCACAGGCTTACCTCGGCGCCCTCTATCATATCGTCCTCGGACATTTCCATGTTTGGCAGATTACATGCGCTATCATCGCCCTGGCATGTCTATTGGCACTGAGAGTATTAAGCGGCAAACCTGCGCGGTTGATTATGTTTTACCTTTTGATCGGCCTCCTGGGCGCCGGTCTCGTGGGAAGGTTCTGGATACAACCGGAGCTAAAGCGGATTCATACGATTAGATTCAGTACAAAAAACGATCAGACTATGAAACTCGAGTACCGCAAAACATATCTGAACCGATATAGGCTATCGACGATACTCAATATCCTCAGCATAGTCGGGATTTCGGCCTTTTTTCTCAAATCAATAGGCGAATCCCCCGAAAAAAGCCGGTTTTCTCGGATAAAATTCAATCTGGAGTGATTCCATGATTGACAAAGCGGCGCTATTACCGAAGAAGTGTTGTTGTATTATTGGCAATTTGAAAGCCATTGGGAAAAGAAGTATGATTTCAAACGAACGACCATCGCCATACGGGTCTGGCCAGTACGCCGGCGGAATGTCAAAAGCAGGCGTAATGGAAGAAACACTGAAAACAGACAAGATTCAAATCGAGCGCAAGACTTTCGTCTTCACTCTCAAGGAAAATCCGCGCGGACGGTTTTTGCGTATCACCGAGGACGTAAACGGTCGGCGCGACGCTATAATCGTCCCAGCCACAGGGCTCGAAGACTTTAGGGAGTTGGTGGACGGAATGATTAAGGCGCTTAAGTCCGAAGAGTCGGGAGATTCTACGGAAAACTTATAGCGCCTAAGATACACCCTGCTGCGTAAACTGGAAACATTGCATGGCGTAAGTGCCGCCGATGTCGCATAGGATAATGGTCGGCCGTCGATGGTTTATGCGGCGTTGCCGGTGTGGTGGCGCTTACCGCGCAACTGCTTAGCGTCACCCCATAATCCGTCCAGGTCAAACCGTGCGCGTACATCGGAGCGCATAACGTGCACGATGACGTCGGTGTAATCGATCACCACCCATGACGACGTCTTCCCCGTCCCGTCGATAATATGCGGTTTTAGGGCATGCTCGATCCTTAACTTATCGCAAATCTCTTCTACAATCGCCTTTAAGTGTGGATCACTCGTACCCGATACGATCACGAAATAATCGGTGATCGACGTAAGGTTATGAACATCCAGTATCACGATGTCCTCGGCCTTACGATTTTCGGCCAGGTTTCCACACAACCGGGCCAGTTTTCTTGAGTCCAATCTGGTTAATGTATTCTTCTTAATAGGCATTAATTATTCTCTTTGAAACAAAAACCGTTTCAGCTATCAATCAACTAATCGATAAAATGGGTATTCCCATATCGGCAGTCCATATCGTCTCAACAACAATGTATCATCCGGCTCTATTCCTTGCAAAAACCGCCGCTCCTACGATACCTGCATTGTCGCCCAAACGTGATGGGAGTATCTTAACCCCCTTGCCGGCACCGGAAAACGCATACTCACGCGCCGTCTTCTCGATTATCTCCATCATGCTCTCCGATAACGCCTCGATCAATCCTCCGCCCAACACAACAGCCTCGGGATTGAGTAAATTTATGACGTTAGCCACGGCAATGCCCGTGTACTCGGCGACCTCGGCGACAACCGTTTCAACCAATCTATCGCCCTGCTTGATCGCTTTCTTGAGATCGCCGCTCTTCATCTTTTTCAAATCGGCGCTCGTCAGTTCCTCGAGCACCGTTTCCTGTCCCGCATTCATCGCCTCCCTGAGTTTGTTATAGATCGCTGTTCTGCTTGCCAACGCCTCGAAACATCCTTTATTGCCGCAAGTGCATCTGGGCCCACCGACATCGATGATCATGTGCCCGATTTCACCGGCGGTATTGTTGAATCCGGAGAATACCTTCCGGTCAATAATCAATCCTCCGCCTATTCCCGTGCCCAAATATATACCCACCATCGATACCGGTTCACATTTCAATTCACGCTCATAAATTCCAAGCGTACAAACCGTACAATCGTTCTCCACGAATACAGGGATTTTCATGCGCTTCTGAATATCCTCACGCAGCGGCGCATTTGTCCAATTAAGGTTAGCGGCGAATATGACACTGCCTTTATCCTCGTCTATCGAGCCGGGTGACCCGATACCTATGGCGCGGATATGCTTAAGCTCCAGATCGCACTCATCCACTGCTTCACGTATACACCGGACTATACGCTCCTTCACCACCGTATAACCGCGCTCGGGTTTCGTGGTCTTCTTGGCCTTCCCAATGAATTCCAATTCCGATGTAAACACGCCGCACAATATCTTGGTGCCGCCGAGGTCCACACCGACGTAATACTTGTCCACGTTCATTGAATTCGTCATAACGAGAAAAAACAGAATCCACCGTCACCGGATTCTTAAGACGCATCGCCGAAACAGACTTCTTCAATCCTCCGCCGCAATTCATTGTTGATGGCGTCGCGCGAGCGATGACCGTTTATCGTCGTAAATTGATATATCCGCTGAAGCCGGGTAAACTGCTCGGCAATCAACCGCTGATACTTCAAAAAACTGTCGAACCAATCCCTCGATAATCCCAGGTCTATCCCGCTCTCCCAGTAATCTAAAACACTGCGTTTCGTAAAATTCCTCTGCACCAGTTCTTCCGGAGATACCTGCAGATAGAAAACTGCATCCGGCTCGAGCGCGATTCCATAAAGATTACGCAACCAGTCCTCGTTCATACCCCTCACAAAGTCGCGCGCCATCAGCGTATAAACATACCTGTCAGCCAACACAATAGCGCCGGCCTTTAAAGCCGGGATCATTGTATTTTCAAGCTGATCGGCGAAATCGGTGGCATAAAAAAGGCTCATAGTAATGCGCCCGAGGATATTGCCCTGCTTCGCCTGCTCCAATTCTTCGCTGACGAGTGTCGACAACTTCAGTCCTACCTGCACGGTCGCATGCCCGCTTTCCTCCAACCATTCGACAAGCCTCGCTATCTGTGTGGACCTCCCCGAGCCGTCTGCGCCCTCAACTACAATCAGCTTGCCCGTTAGCCTGATTGGGTCAACACCCGGGATACCGTGGCCGTAATAGTTTTTCGGACGCAGATTAGGAATCGGTACAGTCCTTTTCTTAGTATCGCTTAATTTCGGTTTCGCGCCGCCACTCATTCCGTCAAACCATCCATCATTACTTCGGCTTCCTGAAATCCGACAATTTAATATGTTTATCGATAAGCTTTCGCACCACCGACTGCTGCGCTTCTATCGGCTGGTGTGCGTCGATCTCCAGGAAATCAAACCTCTTACTCATCGCCAGATACTGATCCAGTAGTTTGCCCTGGAAAATCTTGAAGCTTTCCGTTATATCCGATGATAGCTTCATGTCCATACCCGCCTCGAAGAACTTGAGCTGCGGCCTGTTCCCCAGAATCCTCTTCAATGACACCTCCAGGTCGGCCTTAAAAAAGAATGTTAGGTCGGGCAACGCTGAAAAGCTGTAAATTCCTCTAACCCATTCGGCCGGACATCCGCGTACCGTATCCCGCGCAAAAGCCGTGAATATATACCTGTCGCACAACACAATGTGTCCCGCCCGAAGCAGTGGCACCAGTTGACGCTCATACCGATCCGCGAAATCCGTTGCATGAATCAAGCTGAATGTAGTCGGCGTCAGCAACACCCGCGTCTTCCCCTTGCTCGTGGCGCTCTTTACTAATGCCGACGAATTCCATTCGCTGAAAAACACTTTCAATCCCTGAAGCTCCAGCCAACGTTTCAACAGGTAAATCTGCGTCGACTTGCCGGAACCATCCAAACCCTCCACGGCTACTAAACGTCCGGGATACCCCAATTCGTGGAATTTCTTAAACATCCGAAATCAAACTAATAGCGCTGCACAAAAAATCAATGACTAGTTTCTCGAACTAATCCACATGAAATCGGAAAAACCTCTACCGCCTTTCGAATCCCAGAGCGCGGTTGGAACTCGTAAAGGAACGCCGATAACCCCTGAAAACTCGAACATACCACCTGTCGTGACTCATGAAAACCATCCGGCCCAAATACCAGGGTCAATATCGCGACATCCACGATAGTTGTCTCCGCCACGTTCGATCCCGCCGAAATCTTTATCTCTGTTCTCCGACGGCGGACCAGGTTTACCGTCGTCGTACTTATCCCGCCTTTGCTTGTCACGATCCGGACCTCGACGCATTATCTCCTCGAACTCCTCCCTCTGTTCTTCATTGAGAACCTCCTTGATCCTCTCGATCGTGCGCATAAATTCCTCGTGCGCCTTGGGTTTGACCGGTTCCCATAACTGCCGCATCCGCTCGGTACTCTCCTTTAAAATCTCGCGAATCCGCTCCGCCTGCTCATCGGTCAGATCAAGCTCCCACCTCATCCTATGCAGAAGCTTCTTCGTATCCAGTCCGCGCGGCATCGAGGCGGATTCGTTTTCTTCCTCTACCGGCGTTAATAGACGGACGTTAAAAAACTCGACAACAAATCCCCCCGTGATAGCGCCGGTGAGAAAAATCACCACTGCAGCAAGGATTACTTTCCACACCTTCACCAAGCGCCTCCCGATGCGTCAAAAGCCGCGAACACCGTTTCTTCCAGGTCGGCGGCAAGCGACTGAGTCTCGCTGCCGGCACTGATTGAAACCATCGTCAACACGCCGCAGACAAGCATAATAAAGACCCCTGAAACAGCCGCCCTCCATAAACCGGCCGCCCAGTATGTCAATCCGTCTTGGCGCACCAATTCATTCACCCGCCCCATGATCCGCTTCTCGAACGCATACGGCACGGTCTCATTCATCGGGGCTGTCCGCGCGGCTTTGAATAACCTCTTTTCTAAATCGTCTACATTCATCTGTTCACCACACTTTTTTAGACGTTTTATTGCGTTATCTGGTTACAATTTCCTGTCTTTGATAAGACGTTCGAGATGCTTCCTTAATTCCTTTCGCGCCCTGTGTGCACGCACCTTCACCAGTGAGACCGACCAGCCGGTCAGTTCCGATATCTCCTTTACAGTTCTGCCCTCGATCTCCATCAGCACGATTACCATCTTGTACGATGCAGGCAACTTTTCCAATACATAATAAATCAGCTCGCGCGCATCCGCCAACGACTCTTCCGCCCTATCGTCACCGGCATCAAACCGATCGAGCCAATCCGACTCCGACTCCGCCAAGTCCGAAATGAACATCTCTCGATCGCGCTTGTGTGCTCTAAGAAAATCATAACAAGTCCGAACAGTCAACCGCATCAGCCAATGTTCGAACGGCGCGTCCCCGCGAAAGGAGTCCAACTTCCGAAACGCCTTGATAAACACCTCCTGGACTATATCTTCCACCTCCGACTCACGCCTCGAATAACGCCTCACAGTGCCAAAGACGCGCGGCTGGTATTTTATTACCAGCTCCTCGAACCGGGACGTATCCCCGTTCAATACGGCGTCAATACATTCGGCATCGGATGCTTCCATCGCGATTGATCCTTGCACGAAGCGTTATCATAATAAAGTAAAAAGCCACTGCACCCTTGCAGTGGCTGTCCCTCTACTTCATGTCGACACAATGATCGCGTCCCTTTATACCGCCTGAATTCAATCAGAATCAGTCATCAGACCCGTCATCATTGTCTTCATGCGAACCATGTTTCTTTTCTACCTTCTCTTCAACATCCTTCTTTTTATCCTTGGACGACTCTTTCTTTTCCACCTTCTCCTTCTTCAAGGAGTGTTTCTCAGCCTTCTCAGCCTTCTCGCCGCGGTCTTTAGCTTGTGCCCCGAGGTCTTCCATCCGCTTCATCATCTTTTTATGAAAGGCCTCGCGCTCTTCAGGCGACATCTTAATGAATCGTTCCATTCTCTCTTTTACGGCTTCCCTTTTTTCGGCCGGTATCTGTTCCAGCCGCTCTTTCATCTTCTCCTTCATTTTCTTGAAGAAGGCCTTTTTCTGTTCCGGCGACATCTTCTTGAAACGTTCCATTCTCTCCTTAATGGCTTCCTTCTTCTCAGCCGGCATCTGTTCCCAGCGCTCCTTCATCTTTTCCATCCGTTCCTCGGACATCGCCGGGCGCTTTTCAACCTCACGCTCTTCACGCTCTTCGCGCTCTTCGCGGACACGCGGCCTTTCCATCTCTTCACGGTCTTCCTTTTCAACCTTTTTATCCATGTCGCGGTCTTCTTTTTCCCACGCACCGCGATCAGCCTCAGGCCTCTCCTTCTTCTCGGCCTTCTCCTTCTTTACGGGATGCTTCTTGGCCTTTTTAGCTTCTTCAGCCTTTTCCTCGGCCGGCTTCATCTTCTCGGCATGCTCATGTTTCTCGGCCTTCTCGGCCTTTTCAGACTTCTCGCCGCGGTCTTTAGCTTGTGCCCCGAAGTCTTCCATCCGCTTCATCATCTTTTTATGAACGGCCTCGGATTTTTCAGGCGCTTTCTCTCTGAGCTGCTGCAGCTTCTCCTTAATCGCCTCGCGCTTCTCAGCCGGCATCTTCTCCCAGCGTTCCTTCATCATTTCCATCCGTTCTTCGGACATCGCCGGGCGCTTTTCAACCTCGCGCTCTTCACGCTCTTCGCGGACACGCGGCCTTTCTATTTCTTCACGCTCTTCTCGTTCCATCGGCCTTTGTAGTAACCTACGCTCTACATCCCGGCGCTGCTCCATGCGTTCAGGCACCTCGCGTCTCGGCGCCCGCTCCATCTCCGGTTCAGGGGCGCGTTGTCTTCTATCCCCGAACTGCGGTTGATCCAAACGGCGCGGCTGCTGTGGCTGCTGCTGTTGCAACCATCTCTGTTGCTGTTGCGGCTGCCGCCTAACAGGCGGCGGAGTTACTGGAGCCGGCATTGCGCCGCGGTTGAACCGATACATCCTTTGCATCGCTTCTTGCCGCCGCGCCTTCATGGCCTCTTTTTGCCTAGGCGATACATGCTTGACTATCTCCTTGCGAATTCTGATTTGAGTAATAACTTTCTCCGCTTCAAGCTTACCAAGTTCCCTGCCAAGGTCATAAATCACCTCTTTCTCCGGTTTCTCGGCGCGCGCTATTTCCTGTAACTCAGCCCTGATCTCGCCGATACGATTCATCAATTCCATATTCCGTTCACGCGCCTTGGCCATTATATCGCCTATGGCCTCACGTTGTTCCGGCGACAACCCTAAACCTTGGAGCATCATCGGCCCCATTCCGGGCTGAACCGGCGCTTGCTGATGATTATAACCACGGGGCGCCGCTTGCCCGTAATTCTGCGGATTAATCCGTGGCGCCATTCCCAATGGGCAATAAGCACCCTGCGCGCCATATCCATAACCGCCCCCCCCTTGGGATACTGCCGGCGCGTTGCCGTACGGCCCGAACGTTCCCGGCCCATACCCCGGCGCGGACCCGCCGCGAGCGACGCCCGCCGCCGGCTGCGCAAACACACCGGCAGCCGTCCATGCAGTCAATCCTGCAACAATCGCTGCGGTCAACGATGCTCTTGACATTAATATTCTTCCTCTCATAAATATCTCCTTATCTTTCTGTCTTCCCGATTCAAAATCTTACATCGCCCGAGCACTCATAAACTGAATCATCTTCCGGCGATGCGTTCTGACACTTAGCATTTTCGCCTAAACCAATAAGTCCGATTTCCTACGAACCTGTCTTTTTTCGACCTGTTATCTCAATAGACGAACCGACCTTGAATCAGGTTACATAATAGACCAATTAAACGGGTGCCTTGATCAAAATCTCATCCGGGGATTTTTGTGAGGTCTTGAAGTGGATTAAAGAAGAGAATTGAATTGAATCAATTGAACTGTCAGCGGTGGGGGAATTCATCGTTGGGTGGACATTGTAAAGGCGCGCCTCTTAATCGTTTTGAAAGAAAGTAAATAGTACTATGCGCTACACTGCGCTACACGTCTGCGGCCAGTTTCAATACCTCTTCGAATTCTCTGGAGAACTCGCGCATTTCCTCGCTTATTTTTTCCGGCTGTTGACTCAGCGTTTCAGCTACACGCTGGGCTGCTTCGGGCTTACGTTGTATTACTTCGGCGGCGGCGCTTACAAGCGAGAGGTAATTATTAATATTATGCCGCATTTTGGATAATTTCCTATTGAGCTCGTTAATCTGCTCGACATTCAATTCCACCGGCTGTGATGCTCGTGCCATATCTTGCAATTGTTATCCAAGGACGTGTCCGACAGCAAGATGTTTCGCTTACGATCACGTTGATGAGACGATATTAATGTTTTAACCGCTTATCCGAACAACCTCGATCTATGGTAGGACAAGCGTTGGGCGGACGACATTTTTTCAAAGTCCGGCGACCCGTCCTTCTTTCTCGGCCACAGCGGGGAGGCGGCGCCTACCTTAATTTTTTCACTCGCGTTCGCGGCGGCATCCTTTTCCGGCGTCTGCGTTTGACCACCGCTTGCCGAATCGCCGGCGGATGCGGTGTAGACGGGCTTTGCCGGTATAGCAACGCGGTCGCGTCTGCCCTGGTAATTCATCGCCGGATTAGTGATTACAAGGTCATCCTCGAGTGGGCGCTTCGGTTTGATATTCAACTTTTCGAGTACGCCGTGGTAAGCGTACACAGCTTCCTCAGGTGAAATTGCCTGCTCCGTAATCAGATTAAGGAATTGAATAAAGGCAATTTGATGCTCGGCATTATTAATCTTACGCCCGAACAATGCGACACGCGCGCCGTATTTCCGGGCGTCGTGAATGAGCTTGAACGCATCGTACGTTGTACCGGCGCTTCCGCCCAGGATTCCAACGACCAGGTTCGGATCGTATTGCGCCAATTCCTCCATGAACCTGGGTCCGTGATAAACAATCTTCAAAAAGAGCGGACGTCCGGCATCAGTGACACCGGCCAGGCTCCGGACGATGTTATCATTGATAAACTCTCCGAGCTTCTCCGGGTCAACGCCGCTCGGCACATTCGGATCGAACACCTCGAGGAAATACCGGAACCCCTTCTTCTCCGCCTCTTCTCTGAATTCCTTGAACGCCTGAAGTGTCGCGCGGTCGCGTTCGAGGTTATTGACGAATGTAACCGAATACAGGCCGAGGTTGGCGCCGGGAAACTCGTTGCCGTCCCGTTCGCATTCCACCCTGCCGCATTGAATATGGTCTATCGACGCGCTTCGGAATGTTTCGGCCGGCTTTTCCCTGTATGCGCCGTGGCGAACCGCCCAGACGTCGGAAGTATCGTTGGCACGAGCAGCCGGTGTGACATGCGAATTCCGGAACAATCCCTCGTTAATTGCAAGCCGTTCGTTTACAGAGGCGGACATTAGCATTATATCCACCATTCCCCGGTGAACGATATCGCGGATTATGTCCATGAACTCCGGCATATTCCGGTATCCGAACTCTTCGCGGGACCATATCTCCGGTGAGAACTGTGCCGGACGCGCCCCGGCTTCCGAGAGGTAATCCCGCGGCCCCGCCGCACGAATGCCGAACGCCATGTCAGCATCCTTGGCATCGGCGAGTATGAAGGCCTTCGACGAAGGATTCGCCTTGATCTCACTAAGTTTCCGGTCAAGCGATTTAGTCATACATCCTAAGTTCGGTTTCTATCATGTCTCCACCGCGACACCTCTTCAAAAACATAGGCATCACGGACACGATTATATCTTCACCTTCGACCACGTATCGGCCAGCGCCTTCGCGGAATTCTGGATTCCAAGCCTCTCCTTGGGCCATAGCTCTGCTTCGACCTGTTCGATCACCCCGCGCCGTCCGACCACTGTCGGAACGCTCAGGCACACGCCCCTAATATCATAAATTCCCTGCTGCTGCGTGGTCACGGGCAACATCCGCTTCTTATCGAGCGCAATCGTGTGGATAACATCGCGTATGGCGACGGCAACCGCCCAGCCAGCGCCGCCTTTTTTCCGGATAACCTCGGCGCCACTGCCTTTTGTGCGTTCGAAAATCCTGTTTTGAATCCCCGGATTCATCCCGTTGACACCATTGAGCGGCATGCCATTCACGGTGGCCGAGGACCAAATAGGCAACATTGAATCGCCGTGCTCACCCAGGATGAGGGCGTTCACCTGCGTCGGCGCCAAGTTCAATTCATCCGCTATAAATGAGCAGAACCGCGACGAATCAAGCATCGTCCCAAGCCCGAAAACACGCCGCCAATTCCCGCCGAGCCGCTCGACCGCCATGCGCGTCAGTATATCGACCGGATTCGATACGACGAACACGATCGCATCATCGCGCATTCCCGACGATTTGACGCTATCGAGTATCTGAGAGAAGAGGGATACGTTACGATTGATCAGGTCCAGTCGCGACTCATCGGGCTTACGCCTCAAACCCGCGGTAATAAGGAAGATATCGGAGTCCGCCGCCGCACCGTAATCGCCCGCATAAATCCGCTGATCCGCAGAGAAAGCGCTGCCGTGCAATAAGTCCAACGCCTCGCCCTCGGCGGCATCCACGTTTGCATCGAGCAACTGGATTTGTGAAACCACATTTCCGCACTGCAGCGCAAACGCCGCGCAGGCGCCCACGCGTCCGCCTCCTCCTATAATCGTTACTTTCATATAATATCGTTCTCTTCGTTTACCGGTGATTCAGTGTTTTGATTAATGATTCAAATTCAAATGACTATCCCTGCATCTTCGCAATTATGGCATCTGTAATGTTTTGAACCAGGGCCTCGGCCTCGGGATTCCGGGACGCGTCTTCGGTTTCCTTTTGCGAAACGGCGCACGCCGCGCCGGGACGCCATTCGCTGTTATCACAAAGTTCACACTCCTTCAACCCATACCGGCTATCCGGAATATCCATCTTACGTTTGAGATCAAGGAGCTCGTTTAATTGCGACGGCGAAAAGGTCTTCAGTCCCGCCCCCAATTGCGATGCCACTACAACCGTCCTGCAATAGGCCTCCAATATCTCCATCTTAAAGTAGGCGTCCTCGACGGAGTGACTCCACGAAACCACGCCGTGGTTGGCCATGAGAATGGTGTTATGCTTATCGGCCATTTCCGCTATCTTGCGTCCGAGCTCCGGCGTACCCGGCGTATGATAAGGCGCAATGGGGACTTCGCCGATAAAGACCTCGATCTCGGGAATCATACACGTGGGCGGCGTAACTCCGGCCACGGCGAACGCCGTGGCATACGGCGGATGACAATGGACGCAAGCCTTTGCCTTGGGCTGCGATTTCATTATCGCCAGGTGCATCAGAATCTCGCTGGTGCTCTTCCTTCCACCAGCCTTCTGATTGCCGTTCATGTCAACCAAACACATGTCCACGGGCTTCATAAACCCCTTCGAAATCAGTGTCGGCGTGCAAAGCACCAACTCGTCGCTCAGCCGGATCGAAATATTCCCGCCGTTCCCGTCTACATACTCACGCTCCCAAAGACGCCGGCCGATATCGCAAATCTGTTCCTTAAGCTCTTGGATACCCGGTGAATTGAAGTAACTCTCAATCTCCTGTTGCGACGCCGAAACCGAAGGCGGCGGTATGTTCTTATCCCGCGCCGGCCGGCCGTCTGAAACACTACTCACTGCAGCACTATTGCCCGAGGCCGCGCTCGAGTGTCCGGCAGCGTCCCTGATCATATCCCTCGCCGACGGTGTATAAACGGCGTCCTCCGGGAGCGCATCGATGCTTCCGCCGTTTTTCAATAATGCTTCGATTTCCTTTGATGTAATTACTTGTTTCATTTAGAGCGGTTCGTGATTTACATAGTCAATTATCGCGGCGTTAATTGCGTCGACTGGTGTCGGTTTATCAAACGGCGCCGCCGCTTCACGGCCTTCGACGAAACCGATAGTATCGCCCTCCCCGCCGCCGAGGTTATCGTAAACAACCGGTGTGGGCAACGAGCTAAGGCCCTCGGGCGCATCGGCGCCGCTCATGAAATGCTCTCTGTCGTACGGACTGACCAGCAGCCAGCGCGCGCCCTCGAACTCGGGAACGGTCTCGCTCAATACTACTCTACCTATCACCTTGCCCAATCTCATACGGCCGCTACTTCCGTCCTTTCGCTTGCATTATCCACGATAGCTACGATCATCATTCGCACCGGACTTTTCGGATCGTTGACGGCGTGCCGCGCCGCGGCGCCGTCCGAGGAAACAATCACCTCATGATGCATCGCCGCGCCCAACCGGTCTATAGCTACGACCGGCGCACCCTTAGGCTGACGCGTGTGATCCAGGGGCTGACATACGATCAGCCGCCACCCATCGAGACTCGGATGCTTACGGGTCGATGTCAGATTTCCTTCAACTCGCGCCAATAACATCTAATCGCTCCTAATAAATACGGAGATTATCGACCATGACGCACCTGCGTACGCGCGTGAAGGTCTTAGGATTCGTGATCCCTTCGCCGGTCGGCGTCGCTATCGAATAACTCAAGTATCCTTCGCCGCCTATGCCCAGACCTGCTACGCTCGGGCCGTTCTTGACGAACAACGTCGTTTTCAACGCCCTGGCCATTGCAGTCATCCGACTCACATCATGCGAATGAATGATCGATGTATGCTTAAAACCGTGTTCGGCCTTTTTCGCGGCGCTGATCCCTTCCTCCACGCTCTTGACGCGAACGACAGGAACCACGGGCATCATCTGCTCTTCCTCGACGAACGCATCATCAGCGCCGGTCTCGGCAAACAGTATTTCCGTCCCCGCCGGTGCGGCGGCGCCGGCGATGCGCGCCAGATAAACTGCGTCCTTGCCGACCATCGCCTTATTCAACACCGGCATCGGACAGCCCGCGCCCTCGCCTTCTTTAAACGTAAATACCTCCTTCGTAAGCCGCGACCATTGATCGGCATTCAACCGGAATCCGCCGTTCTTCTCCAAGCTTTGCATAAACGAATCGGCAACGGACTCGAGAACGAATACCTCCTTCTCGCCTATGCAAAGCAGATTATTGTCATAAGCCGCGCCGGTCACTACACCGTTTGCGGCGCGATTGATGTCCGCCGTTTCATCCACGAGAACAGGCGGGTTGCCGGGGCCGGCACAAACGGCGCGCTTGCCCGTCTTCATCGCCGCCTTCACCACTCCGGGGCCGCCGGTGACACAGAGCAATCCCACCGCGTCGCTTTCGCAAATGCCCTTGAAAGACTCGATCGTCGGCTCCTCGATAACACAAATCAGATTCTCGATGCCCAGCTCGCGGTATATCGCCTCGTTGTATGCGCGAACCGCCGTAACCGCACAGCGCTTGGCGCCGGGGTGCGGATTGAACACGACGGCGTTGCCCGCCGCCACCATGCTCACAACGTTTCCACTGATGGTGGGGATCGAATGTGTCGACGGCGTAATAGCGCCTATCACACCAAACGGCGTATATTCCTCAAGTGTAATCCCATGATCACCGCTCATCCCTTCCGGATGCAAAAACTCGACGCCGGGGACGAGCTTGATTATTTTCAGCTTCTCGATCTTATGATCCAGCCGACCGATGCCGCTCTCTTCGAGCTCGATCCGTCCCCACTCGGCGGAGTTTTTATCGGCAAGCGTCTTCACGATATCGATAACCCGCCTGCGTCCGTCTACACCCTTCTCGTTCAACTGCTCGTGCGCAACCGCCGCGGCGGCACACGCGCTTCTTGCGTCCTGGAAGACGCCGAACCTCCTGCCGCCTGTAGCGGTCTGCGTCGTAATCGACGGCGCCACGGCGGGATTGCCGCTCTGCGCCGGCGCCGGCTTGGCTGCGGCATCTCCGGAAGAATGCCCCAGACGTCCGAGGACTTCTTCGACGACATCCTTTATAAGTTCTTCATTGATATTGTGATGAGTCATTATAAAACCCCAATGCTTGAATTCACGACATTCCACACGCCCGAGCCGGCATTAACAGAGTTCGAAGGAACTCAATTCCGGCTTCGCCATGGCGCTCACTTTCACTCGCCGTCGGCGTAACGCTCACGGGCATTGAATATCTGTTTACCCAGAACGTCCACGGAATCGACTATGCCGATGATGACCGCATCCACGGGCGCCTCTTTCAGGCTCTGCGCGAGTCGCGCCGAGCTGCCCTGACAGAACATCACCAGCTCGCCTTCGCCCGCGCCCACGCTGTCCACGGCCACGATCGTATTCGATCCCGGCTTCAACCGCGACGGGTCTTTGTCATTCACCACCTGAGGCCGCAGGAGCAAGAGCTTACGCCCGCTCATGGCTTCATGTTTCTTGGTGGCGACCACGGCGCCTTCTACACGAGCCAGAAACATACGCGTTACTTGGCGGTTGATTTACGGGGCAGAACCGCGTCCACATCCGAATGCGGCCGCGCAATCACATGCACGCTGGCCAATTCGCCGCCGATGTTCTTGACGGCCTGGGCTCCGGCGTCCGTGGCGGCCTTGACCGCCGCGACATCGCCGATAACCACGGCGGTAACGAACGCGTTTCCGACCTGTGTCATCGGCCCCGCCAACGTCACGTTGGCCGCCTTGAGCATGGCATCGGTCCCTTCCACCAGGGCGACGAGCCCGCGTGTTTCCAACATTCCAATAGCTTCTTGTGCCATAATATTAAATACTTATTCTTTTAATTTATTGCCTTCTAACCTAAATCAATTTTCATTTACCGAAAATCACCGCCGGTCATGTACCACTTCTACATTCCAAAAAACGCTTCGCCTCACGCGCTATTACCAGCTCCTCGTTGGTGGGTATCACCCAAGCCTGAACCGGCGAGTCGGCGGCGCTGATCTTCCTTTCGATCCCGGTGGCGATACTATTTGCGTCGGCATCAAGTTTCACACCCAACTGATCGAGTCCACGACAGACGGCATCGCGCACCTGCGGATTGTTCTCGCCTATGCCCGCGGTAAATACGATCGCGTCCGCGCCGTTGAGTTCCGCAAGGAAGGCGCCTATCCAATGCCGCGCATGGTGCACTAGAACGCGAAAGGCGAGCTGCGCCCGCGCGTCACCGTGTGCCGCGCGTTCCAAGACATCTCTGAGATCGTTGAACCCGCCGGAAAGCCCTTTGAGACCGGACTCCTTGCAGAGCATGCGTTCGACCTCGGCAACATCGCAGCCGGTACGGCGCATGATGAAAGGCACGGCGAACGAGTCAAGGTCGCCTACGCGATTATTGTGCGGCAATCCGGACTGCGGACTCATACCGAGGCTGTTGCCAATACCGGCGCCGTTTAGTATGCCGGTGATCGAAGAGCTGCCGCCGAGGTGGCAGGAAATAACGCGCAAATCGGTTCCGCGTAATTCCGCTCCCCCGTTGTTCACATACAGCGTCCTGGAGCGCGCCGCCACGTCATCGCGTCCCAGCAACTCGGCCGAGCGCTCCGCTATAAACTTGTGGCTGGCGCCGTGGTAACCCCAGCGTCTGACCCCCATCTCGTACCATTGCTCCGGAACCGCGTAGCGCATGGCCTCCTCGGGCGCCCACTGGTAAAACGCAGTCTCAAACAAACCAATCATCGGCGTCTCCGGCATCCGGCCGGCGAACTTGCGCACACCCTCCACATACGGCGGATTGTGCGCCGGCGCGATACAATTGCATTCCTCCATTGCGGCCAGGACTGCTTCGTCCATTAACACACAGCCGGTGATACCTTTGGCGAGGATGGGCTTGAATCCGACCGCCGCCAGTTCGCTTTCGTCGCTTATCCAGCCGCCGGACTTCAATTCATCCAGGCACGAGTCTATCGCCTCGGAGTACTCCTGAACCCTCTCGAACCCGCCACGGGTCAACATGCGCTCCTCGCCGCCGGAGCAATCGAATAGGCGGTACTTGAGCGATGTCGAACCGAGATTGGCTACGAGAATTTTCATGCGCCTCTCACTCACTAACCGTTCGCGTTATAGCCATTTGCCGAGTATCGACAAATCTTCGTGCGGCCGCGGTATGACCTGGACACTGATCACCTGTCCCACCTGCGCCGCCGCTGCGGCGCCGGCGTCTGTCGCCGCCTTTACGGCGGCCACATCACCACGGAAAAAGGCCGTCACGTATCCGCTGCCGATCTTTTCCCATCCGGTAAAGACCACGTTCGCCGCCTTCAGCGCGGCGTCCGCCGCTTCGATCATGGCGCAAACACCTTTGGTCTCTATCATTCCAATCGCTTGTTGAACCATAGGATTTCCTGTCGTAATCGTTTTTATTGATGTTTATTTGGATTGCTTGGCCGAGGAACCGCTGCTCATAAAACTCTTGGTCAGTTCCTCGTGTGGACGCGCAATGATATGCGCGCTTACTAACTCGCCGACTCTGCCGGCCGCCTTCGAGCCGGCATCGACGGCCGCCTTAATACTGCCGACGTCGCCTTTTGCCAATACCGTTATAAGCCCGCCTCCAATCGGAATGGTTCGGACGAGGCTTACATTGGCCGCCTTGACCATGGCGTCACTGGCTTCAACGCAGCCGACGTACCCCTTGGTCTCGATCATGCCTAGTGCTTCACTCATTTTTGTTTCCTTATTTGATTGTTTTTCTCTGAATTATAATTAACTAAACTTCAAATCCATCTCAATCACCGATCAATTCGCACGGCGTCGCCGCACCGAGATTGCAGGCATTACCTTCATCGGTATCGATGTGCACCTCGAGTTTGAACTCGGGCTTGACCCGCACAAGCAACTTCTCGAGGGTCAAACCGCAATCACCCCCAACCCGAAGCTTCATACTCGCACCGTCCTTGACCCCGTAAAATGCCGCATCCTCCGCATCCATATGCACATGACGCATGGCGCGGATCACACCCTTATCCATCTTCAAGAAACCCGACGGCCCCATCAACATGCAGCCGGGTGTGTTTTCGATGTCTCCCGAAATCCTCAACGGCACATCGAATCCCAATGCCACGGCATCCGTATATGCCAGCTCAACCTGGTTCAACGACCTGCACGGCCCCAGAATCCGAAGATTCGAAATAATCCTGCTCCGCGGCCCTATCAACGTCACCGTCTCCTTCGCCGCGAATTGCCCCTCCTGATACAACCACCTGAAAGGCGTCAATTCATGTCCGGCGCCGAACAACGCCTCAACCGCCTCCGCAGTCAAATGACAATGCCGCGCGCTCACATTCACTACCAGCGGATGCGGCGCATTGGCCGACCGCGGCAGCTCCTTGCCAAGCCGGGCATAAACCAGCTGCCTGACCATGTGCTCGATGGTCGCCCTCGGCGGTATTTGTGTCTGAGTCGTCATAAACAAACCAACCAATTTGTACGGATTCTCTCAAAATCCAGCCCGGTGTCAAATCGAATGTTGCAATTTTTTTCATAATCTCTCATATTCTATCACTAATGCAACCGGAAGCACGCAGGAAATTTATTGAAACCTATCTTCAGAAGACCGAGTTCGCATCGCTGGAAGAGCTGGCGGAGCATGTAAACGCTTCACAGTCGACCGTCCGACGCGACCTCACGGCGCTGGAGGCGGCTGGTACGGTAAGAAGAACCCATGGCGGCGCAAGGATCATAAATCCACGCACAGACGAATTCATATTCACCTCCCGCGATACACGGCAGATGTCCGAGAAAAGCGCCATCGGACGGGTCTGCGCGGGATTGCTGGAACCGGGGCATACAATTATCATGGACGCAGGGACTACGGTTTACCATGTCGCCAAGCACCTGGAGGATACCAGGTTCCAGATAATCACGAACTCGCTCCCGGTCGCCAACCTGTTCGCATCCGCGGCACTGACGGAGATAATCGTCTCCGGCGGCGTGGTTTACCCGAGACTCGGCGTCCTAGTCGGCCCCCTGGCGGTGGAGGCGTTCGGAAAAATGCATGCGGACATTGCAATAATGGGCGCAGGCGGGATCACATCCGACGGCATAACGAATTCGCACGGACTCCTCATCGGCATTCAACGCGCCATGATACGCGCCGCGAGCAAGGTGGTGTTTTGCATGGACAGCAGTAAGTTCAATCGCAAATCCGTGTCATTCTTATGCAACCTCGATCAGGTCGACATGGTGATCACCGACTCGAAGGCGCCGGCCGGACTTGTCCGCGAACTTCGATCAAAAGGAATCGAAGTAATAGTTGCGGAAATCGACAATCCATTATCGAGCGCCCGGTGAAAACCCACAACGACTTACTCATTCTACGTTGACGAGAACCGCCGATTCAATGGATATTCAACCATCAAGAGCTTAACAAAATATTCAATCGACTAAACCAATAGAATCCGATCCCTATGTGCGCACGCTATACATTGCATCAATCAGGGAGGGCCGTCACGGAAAGGTTCAAACTGAACACCGCCGCGAACAATCTCAAACCGCGTTATAATATTGCGCCGTCGCAACTCGCGCCGGTCATCACAAACAACGGCGCGCGCGGCATTCAATTCTTTAAATGGGGGTTCATCCCCTCATGGGCAAAAGACGCGACACAAACCAAACCACTTATCAACGCCCGCGCGGAAACCATCAACTCGAAGGCCTCGTTCAAGTCCGCGTTCAGGCACCGGCGTTGCATCATCCCCGCAGACGGCTTCTACGAGTGGAAGAAAGAAGGGAATGCGAAAACGCCTTGTTATTTCACCGTAGACGGCGGTGCGCTGTTCGGTTTCGCCGGGCTGTGGGAAGAACACAACGATCCTACAACCGGCCTACTCTTACAGACATTCGCTCTAATTACCGTAACACCGAATGAAATCATGGCGCCCATCCATAACCGGATGCCGGCTATCCTCGACCAGGCCTCCGAGGATACATGGCTCTCGGGAAACATCATCACCCCTGAAGAACTTAGTAACATCCTCGCGCCGTTTCCGTCTTCGAGGTTATCGTACTCCCGAGTCTCGCGGTTCATGAATTCGCCGCGGAACGATTCCCCGAAATGCATCGAGCCGGCCGATGAAGGAGAGAATAACCTTCCCCTGGATATATAGGACTTCGCTCTTATTCCTCCTTGTATGATATTCGCCGGCGATTATTAAACATGCGCTTATTCGGGAATGTCCAACGGCATATTTGTCGAAACCGGCGCGCCGAAAACAGGCAAACCCGATTCGCTCCAATGGATTCTTTGCATTCGCACATTCCTGTTCCACCCTGCGCCGCTATACTTGGCGGCATGATAAACGATCCAATCCTCGCCACCCGTCGTATGTACAAACGAGGCGTGACCGGGCGCAATCACATCCTCTGTGGACTCGAACACCGGCTCGGGATGTTTCTTCCAAGCGCCGGGCTTCAACGGTTCCGTTCCTGAGAGTGTGAGCATACCGAGGCAATAGTGATCCGTCCAAGAACCGCTCGCAGAATAAACTATGAAAACCTTGCCATCCTTTTTCAGCACCTCCGGGCCTTCATTCACGAGCGGGTCACCATGTTTTTCCCAATCGAACACAGGCCGTGAAATCAAAACTCGCTCCCCGCAGATAGTCCATGGATTCGACATGGGGGCGATATACAGGTTCTGTCGGACATTTACATTTCCCTCCCATCCGGACCAAATGAAATAGAGCAAACCGCCCATTTCCAGGACAGTACCGTCAATGGCCCATTTATCGGGGGGCGCCGCAACCTTTCCCTTGAAAGTGAACGGCCCCAGGGGGTCGGCGTCCGCGCGTTCGAGCGCGTACATACTATGGTTATAATTATCACCATCATCGGCGGCGACGTATATATACCATTTACCGTCCAGCAGATGCAGCTCGGGCGCCCAAAGTTCTCTTGAATATTCGGCATCCGGCGGCGGATTCCAGACCGCCTTTTTCTCCGCACGCCCTATTTCATGTAATTTCCCGGCGCGTGCGATCCAAATCCTATTCCTCGATGAAAAGCAGTAGTAGTACTCGCCTTCTTGGAATATCACCCACGGATCGGCGCCCTTCTCCACCACCGGATTCAAGAATTGATCTTCGTCCGACGCGAATGAGTTCACCACAGGGACAAAGAAAAACCACGCCAGAGCAAACGGCATAACAGCCGCTATTCCCCGATACCTTATAAAGACAGGAATCAAGTTCATTTTATACTTTCGATATTATGTGGCCGCTCAAAAATGTCTCTACGCCTCCTCGATGACCTTGAATCCCATCAAAGCGCTCAGGTGCTCTACCCGGCGTTTTAGGTCGCCGAAGAAGGTCACCCTATGCCAACCCCATTTATCCCAATGCGTCATCAGCTTGTCGATATCGCCGATGACCTCGGCCGCGAGCTTGGTCCTGCAGGCCTTCGGCTCGTCGATGTTCTCGACCGTCCTGGCCCGATGCATGATCACCTCTTTGCGCTCGGCGTTGAATTCGAGTGTGGTTGTTATCTCGTCCAACGGCAAGAGCGACCGTACGGCGGCGCCGTGCCGGTCTTCGGAATGCGAGCGTATATGATACGGATTCGACGGCGCATCGTGACCAAAAGGCTTATTCGTACAGACACAATGCGCGTATATGATCTGATTCTTTGATGTGTCTATTACCGGATCGGAAATGAAACCCGGCAATCCAACGAGGTAGTTCATGATCAGCATGGTGATTGTGGACTGCAGATCGCCTTCACAAGCTCCGACTAATCCGTCGTTATTAAACTGGAATAGGCCGAGACACGGGTAGGCCTTTAGTTTCCCGCCGTAAAACAAGGAAAGACAATCGATAGCCAGCGCCTGCGCCTTGTATTCGGTCATCAGGTCGCTCATCGCTTGGTATATAATCCCGGACCTAAGTATCTCGTCCTTTGTCGGTTCAATTATGCGCGCCGCGTTTCGAGTCCAAATTCGGCGTTGCTTCTGCGCGGCATCCAGGTCGGCGTTTGAATATGCCTTGTTCAGTTCCTTCGAGGTTATCCGTTTAATCTTTGTGCCGAACACGTCGGTGATGGATTCCGGATTTCCCCAAAGCTCCTCTTTATCGGTAACATCCAGGATAAGGGAATGCTTCAGTTTCTTGATGGTAGTAAAGCACCTGACCGCGTCGACCACGTCGCGGAAATCGGAAGAAGAGACGCCGGCGACTTTGAGGTTTTTCTTCTTTGCTTCCGAATACGCGATTAGGAATTCGCCGGAACCACCATATAAGTCGTCAACGAACAGCGTTGGGCTCCCCGACTTGGCGATCTCGATCGGGGCACCCGTCCAAAGCCCCATCATGTACACGAGGTATCCGTCCACATCCTTGTCCTGCTCGAGCAGTTTCTTTGCATCATCCGTATTCATCGCAGTCGCCGGAAGGAACTCCACGTCCGGACACGACTCCCGGAGTTTCGCGGTCAATTCCTTCTTTCGCGAAGCGTAATCGTATTCGGAGTGCGGCCAGGTCGGCGTGCCCTTTCTTATATGGCTGAACACCAGGCGAACCCGCGCCTTTTGTTTGGGCAACAAATCAACGTCCGCACCGGCGAACGCCGGTATCAATCCGTACTTGGCGGCCACGGCAAGGGCGGCACATCCCGCGCAACCCTTCACAAAGCTCCGGCGGTTTATCTGATTATCAAATAAATCTACTGCGCGCGGGGAATTAATTGTCTTTTTCATTTTTCAGGCGATTTAATTTATTCTCGGTATATTAACTCTCAGTTGCACGATTCTATTTTAAGGATCGCGCATACACTCGATCTAATCAAACATCCGGTTGATCATTCTTTTACGGTAGAATCCGCGAAAACTCAAGTGCGCAATCAAGCAAAATCGACGGAATAAAAAAGGCCGCACTTCCAAGAAAGGCGGCCATCTAAATGCTGTCAATCGTCCGACGCGGATTACATATAATCCGGAAGGGTCTTTTCAACCAGATTCTTTTCGAGCCTGACGAACCTTGGCAGGCCGTCTTTCCAATTAAGTTTCAATTCTCCAAAAATCAACGGTTTGGCAAACTCGACGAACTTCTCGTTCGGCAAAAACCCGTCCTCGGTTATCCAGTCCCGTGGGATCGTGTGCTCGACATTCGCCACTTCGCTGAGGAGATGCAACTCTGTCGTCCATTCGTAAGGATCGCTGCTCTTGCGCACCAGCTTAACCATGTATCCGCTGTTGCCTTCTACGGCTGCGCGAACCGCTTTCTCGCCGCAGGCAGCGGCTTCTTCAATATCGGTCGCACTGCCGCAGTGCGCTGCGGCGCGTTGAGCGTAGCCAAGCTTCACCGAGCGCGTCTTCGTGCCGATGCCGTTCTGAATAATCTTAGCCAGGCGCTCTCCGGAGCCGGACAACAGTTTATGTCCGAAGGCGTCCACCTGCGCGTCCTCGGCCCCGAGTTCTTTGCCTTCTTCGTCTTTCAAGCCTTCGCCGACAACGACAATGCAGTATTTGTTTTCGGCGACGGTTTCTTTCACCTTCTCCAGAAGCGCTTGTTCCTTGAACGGGATTTCCGGCAGAAGGATGATATGCGGTGCATCGGACGGCTCGCGTTTCGCCAAAACCGTCCCGGCTGCTATCCAACCTGCAGCGCGGCCCATGACCTCGATCACGCAGCACGATCCCTGATCCGTCGCCATACTGGCCACATCAAAGGCAACCTCCATCACGGTAGCCGCGTTGTACTTGATTACCGACCCGTATCCCGGACAATGGTCAGTGTAAGGTAAATCGTTGTCTATGGTCTTGGGGATTCCGATGACATTAAGCTCATACCCGCGCCTCTGCGCTTCTTCGTGAATCTTATTCGACGTATCCTGCGAATCATTCCCGCCGGCGTAGAAAAAGTATCTGATATTATGCGCCTCGAACACTTGGAACAGGCGATCCATATCCTTAGCCGCCTTCTCGGGTTCTTTATCGAAATTGATCTTGTACCGGCATGTCCCCAAAGCGGCGGCCGGCGTAGACTTTAAGCCCTCGATGTTCCTCGCCTTTTCTTCGTTAAGATCGATTAAGTCTTCGTTAAGTATCCCATATATTCCGTTCGCGCCGCCATATATCTCCTCGATAGTATCCGGGTGTTTACCGGCTTCCTGAATAACGCCGGCTATACTTGCGTTTATGGCCACTGTAGGCCCGCCCGACTGTGCAACCAAAAGATTTCCAACTAATTCTGCCATATCTCCAACTTATTTTATCCGGGCCGGTTCGTTCCGTCTCAACCTTTCCCGAACCTCTAAACCCGGTACGGTTCTTTCAGGCTCAAACTTTGCCCATCAATTCAAATTATGTCAAAGATGAACCGAAAAAAAGCGTTCTCGACTATAAAACTTACTTGGCCGAATTAAGTACCGCAACGGCTGCCCTCAGCCCCAATAAGTACGAAGCAGCACCGAAACCGGCTATCACCCCGGAACAGACCGGCGAGACCATGGACTTATGCCTGAAGCCTTCGCGCGCATAGACATTGGAGATATGAACTTCTATCACCGGCGCGAGGATTGCGGCTATTGCATCGCGTATCGCTATACTTGTATGAGTATAAGCGGCGGCGTTCAGCACGATCGCATCATGTGATTCCGCCCCTTGTTGAATCCAATCAACAAGTTCACCTTCATAGTTGGTTTGTCTGAACTCGGTTTCAATGCCCAAACCCGCCGCTTCTTTATGAACCAGTTCTTCTATATCGGCCAGTGTCTTCGCACCGTATATCAATTGTTCACGATCACCGAGCAGATTTAAGTTCGGCCCGTTCAGGAATAGTATTTTCATATATTATCAAGTGTTGATTTTATGTCGGCAACTGCGGGATTGCCCATCAACTTTCCCCATGAATTTCGGCCCCACCATCAGTCCAAGCAAGAAAAAAGCCGGCCACGCCAATGCCGGAATATACAGCTGGAATTCGACCAGCCCATGGAAAAACCACGCCGTCAATCCGAGCATTACACAAAACGAATAGGCATTCCCCGCGATATCTTTTGTCTTAAATATCGAGTAAAACGCCGCCAATATCCATGTACAGTAAAAAACAAATCCGAAGATACCAGAGTCGGATGCCTGCTCAAGATAGTCGTTATGAACAAGGCGGGTCATTTCCGACTCCGGCGCCTTGATCTCCGCATAAGGTATAGCAAAGGTGCCGGCGCCGGAACCGGTCAGCGGCCGATGCCAAACAATATCACCCGCGGCCTTCCAATAATCGAACCGGGCGCCGACGCTTGTTGCGCCCTCTTTAAAATAATCGATATACCTGACAACGAACCCCGCACCTCCGATCGTCAGAAGCAAGGCTACAATCAGAATCTTGTACTTCCGTCGAATCCTCAAAAAAAACAACCCCGACGCCGCCAGCATACACATCGCGATAAGCCATCCCGACTTTGATCGTGTCCACGCAAGACATGCGCCGCCGGAAACTAAAAGAAGGGCCGCAAGGAACTTTCCGGCGTGGCCGGGAATCGCCTTGGAATTCCACAACACCCACACCCCGCTCGGCAGAAACAGGAGTAATGCCCCGGCATATGCGTTTGGATAAACGAACGTCGAAAAAATACGGCTGCTGCCTATCTTTTCCAGGAATTCCGGCGGCAGCGACTGCCAATTCTCCTGCTGATAAACCTGGCTCCTTAATTGTTCGAGACCGTAAAAATGCTGTTGCCAGCCTATTAAGATTACAAAAAAAAGCGCGACTATTATGCCCGACCAAATGTATGACGTGCATGGCCTCCTGTTGAATGCATATCTTCCGAGAAAGAAAAAACAAACACAAGCCGTGAAATGCGTCGCGGTGTATAAAGATAAATCACGATCCACCGTCCATATCAGACTCATCCATTGAACTAGGAGCCATAGCAACGGACTGAAGATTAGGATGTCCAAGGACGGCCTTGCTCCTTGTTGATCGGCGATTGTTCCGATTACTATTATTATAAGAATCACCAATAACCACTCAACCGGCCAGGGGCTGAACACAAGCTGCCAGAATCCCTCCGGCGCATCGATCATCGAGTGCAGGATTATCGGATTCCCCAATTTGATTACCACCAGGCCGAGAAACGACCCCAAAACAAGCGCAATCTTTGACGAGCATCCTTCTCCACCTCGAATCATTGGATTATCATCCGGCATTTTAAGACTCTACGGGTATTAAAAACGCAGATTTAAAAAGCTCACTTCGAGGGCGAGCGCTTCCTGCACGTTCGTTGCGGCAAGTAGTCTTTGGGCCTTGGCGATAACCTCGATATTATGAAGTACGTCTTCTTCGGTGACACGCCGCGCCAGTGCGTTTATGCAATCGGAAAAACCATCATATACACCTACGGAATCAAGCATCCCCAGTTGCGACATCCATACGTCCCTGAATAAGTATTGGAGTGCGGTAAGCATGTCAGCACGAGACCGCCGGTAGTCGGATTCCACCGCCGCAATCAACTCATCCCGCCAACGTTGCTTCTGTTTTTCCTCGGCATCCGGGTATTTCGACAACGCCGATTTCTCGCCCTGTTCACTCTCTATTTCACTCCTTGTCTCCGATAACCGATTCAAAAAAACAGACAAAAGCCGGTAACGCGTCAGAAGGCGTTCACGGGAATGCACCATTTCTTCGGCAAGACTACGCAACCACGATGAATCACATTCTTCGAAAAATGCGAAATCCTCTCCCGCAAATGTTATGCGAAGGCATCTTGAAAGTATCGTCTCAAGCAGCCGCTCCGGCGCTGTCGACAACAGGATCAACACGGCATGCCCGGGCGGTTCTTCAAGCGTCTTCAAAAACGCATTCGCGGCCTGCCTGTTCATTCGATCCGCATCCACAATCACACCAACCTGAACCCTCGCCTCAGTAGGCTTCATCTGAACACATCGTATCAGTTCGCGTACCTGGTCGATCGTCAAAATTCTGGACTTACTCTCCGGCCGCGCCCAAAACACCTCGCTATGATTACCGGAATCGATTCTTCTGCAATTATCACAGAATCCACAGGAATCCAAAAACGAATCCGTTGCCTCTTGTTTCGGGGGGGTATTACAATTCAACGCCTTAATTAACTTCTTTGCGGCGTGCTCAAGGATATCCCTGTTTTCGCCGGAAAACAGATAGGCCTGACCCAACCTCCCACGCTCCAGGCTTCGACTCAATAATTCCAGCGGCCTCTCGACTATATTTGATTCTATGGATTTCATCGAATTATCTCTATGATTCAAGCCGACGCCGAAAAAATCAATTATATATTCCAAATGTCGAAAATCGACATCCGATAAAATTCCTGAAGAAAAAAAAAAAAATTACGCCGTTGGACGGCTTCTTTTTCAATTAAATTTGGCGACAACCTACTCTCGCACGCGCTATACACGTACTACCATCGGCAATGCGGCGTTTGACTTCCGAGTTCGGAATGGGATCGGGTCGTTCCACCGCTTCATAGCCACCAAAAAACCTTAAGGAACCTTTGTTCCTTGAAAGCTGCACATTGGACACTCGCTTCTACCGGGCGTTGTAGTTTCTTGGATCTTAAAAATATTTGATTTTATAGATCAAGCCTCACGACCTATTAGTATTGGTCCGCTGAGCACATTACTGCACTTACACGCCCAACCTATCTACCCGCTGGTCTAACGGGGGTCTTTAGGGACTTACGTCCGGGAAACCTTATCTTGGGAGGAGCTTGGCACTTAGATGCTTTCAGCGCTTATCTCTTCCGCACATGGCTACGCAGCGATGCTTCTGACGAAACAACTGCCACACCAGAAGTGCGTCATTCTCGGCCCTCTCGTACTAGAGAATGAACCCCTCAAGTTTCCTGCGCCCACAGTGGATAAGGACCGAACTGTCTCACGACGTTCTGAACCCAGCTCGCGTGCCACTTTAATCGGCGAACAGCCGAACCCTTGGGACCTTCTCCAGCCCCAGGATGTGACGAGCCGACATCGAGGTGCCAAACCGGACCGTCGATATGAACTCTTGGGTCCGATCAGCCTGTTATCCCTAGCGTACCTTTTGTCCGTTGAGCGACGGCAATTCCACATTCTACCGTCGGATCACTTAGGCCTGCTTTCGCACCTGCTCGACCTGTGTGTCTCGCAGTTAAGCACCCTTATACCTATACGCTCGACACTTGGTTGCCAACCAAGTTGAGGGTACCTTAGCGCTCCTCCGTTACTCTTTGGGAGGAAACCGCCCCAGTCAAACTGACCCGCAGGCACTGTCCCTTGCCTGGCTAACAGGTCAAGGTTAGAACTCTAATTAATGAAGAGTGGTGTTTCATTGGCGACTCCGCCCCAACCGAAGCCGAGGCCTCAACGTCTTCCACCTACGCTACGCATCATTAACCAGAATCCAATACCAGCTTACAGTAAAGGTGCATAGGGTCTTTCCGTCCTACTGCGGGCAGGCGGCATCTTCACCGCCACTACAATTTCGCCGAGATCCTCTCCGAGACAGCGGCTCAGTCGTTACACGATTCGTGCAGGTCGGAACTTACCCGACAAGGAATTTCGCTACCTTAGGACCGTTATAGTTACGGCCGACATTCACGGGGACTTGGCCGACGAGCTTCGCCTTGCGGCTGACAAGTCAGCTTAATCTTTCCGCATTGGTCACGTGTTACACCCTATACGTCGTCTTCACGACTTTGCAGAGTGCTGTGTTTTTGGTAAACAGTCGCTAAGCCCACTTTACTGTGGCCTGATAGACCTTACATAAAGCAAAGTCCTCAGGCACCCCTTCTCCCGAAGTTACGGGGCTATTTTGCCGAGTTCCTTAGAGAAGTTTCTCTCGCGCGCCTTAGAATATTCATCCCACCTACCTGTGTCGGTTTACGGTACGGGTACCTAGGGGAACAACAAACAGCTTTTCTAGGCAGATCGTCAAGTGGTGCGCTTTGGCCGTAGCCTCGGCTCTGTCTTTCGATGACTTAGCCACCCTTCTCTCTGCGTCCCTGTTTGCCTACTCCCTAAATAGTGCAGGAATGTTGACCTGCTATGCATCGATTACGTCTTTCGACCTCATCTTAGCACCCGACTAACCCTGGGGGGACGAACCTTGCCCAGGAAACCTTAGGTTTACGGCGACCAGAATTCCCATCTGGTTTATCGCTACTCATGTCTGCATCCTCACTCGTGAACGCTCCACCAATCCTTACGGTTTGGCTTCGCTGCATTCACGACGCTCTCCTACCATGTGTGAAGGTCGAGACTTCCACACATCCACGGCTTCGGTATCCTGTTTATCGCCAATCATTTTCGGCGCAATGTCGCTCGATGAGTCAGCTTTTACGCACTGTTTAAATGATGGCTGCCTCTAAGCCAACATCCTCACTGTCAAAGCAACATTACATCCTTTCCACTTAACAGGATTTGGGCACCTTAGCCGGCGGTCTGGACTGTTATCCTCTTGACGATGAAGCTTATCCCCCACCGTCTGACTGCTGGGTTAATGAGATCCGAGGCATTCGGAGTTTGATTGGTTTTGGTATCCTGGTAGGGACCCTAGGCCATCCAGAGCTCTACCTCCTCGGAGTACTTACCCAACGCTAGCCCTCAAGCTATTTCGGAGAGAACCAGCTATCACGGGGTTTGTTTAGTCTTTCGCTCCTACTCTCAAGTCATCCCAGAATTTTTCAACATTCAAGGGTTCGGACCTCCACTGTGTGTTACCACAGCTTCATCCTGCTCAAGAGTAGATCACCTCCGCTTCGGGTCTATTGCCTGCGACTAAGTCGCACATTTGGCACTCGCTTTCGCTTCGCCTCCGTCCCAGAGGAACTTAGGCTCGCCACAGACAATAACTCGCAGACTCATTATGCAAAAGGCAGGCGGTCATCCCACCGAAGTGAGACTCCCACACATTGTAGGCATAGGGTTTCAGGTTCTATTTCACTCCCCTAGCGGGGGTTCTTTTCACCGTTCCCTCACGGTACTTGTTCACTATCGGTTGCTGGTTAGTATTTAGCCTTATCCCGTGGTCGGGACCGATTCATGCAGAGTTTCACGTTCTCCGCATTACTTGGGATACCTCATGACGGTTTCCGACTTAACACACCCGACTGTCACGGTCTATGGTCGCTCTTTCCATAGCGTTATGCTCGTCTTCGACCTGCCATTAGCGAGGTCCCTCTACCCCAGGGAAACAGGTTTCCCTGGTTTAGGCTGTTCCGCTTTCGCTCGCCACTACTTACGGAATCACATTCGTTTTATTTTCCTGGGGGTACTGAGATGTTTCACTTCGCCCCGTATCGCCTTTCCGGACTATGAATTACTCCGGAAATGACCGCCTTTTGAGCGGCCGGGTTTCCCCATTCGGAAATCCTCGGATCAGCGCTTGCTTGCAGCTTCCCGAGGCTTATCGCAGCTTGCTACGTCCTTCATCGCCTACCAGCACCAAGGCATTCACCCTAAGCCCTTAGTAGCTTGATCAAATTATTCTAGCCGAGAAACTCCCGGTAGAATCCAGCGAATTGTATTTTGCCCAATGTACAGTTTTCAAAGAACAAACCTGGTGGTCCCAGATAAAAATTGCAGCTCTGGTGGGCCTGACTGGATTCGAACCAGTGACCCTGCGCTTATCAAGCGCATGCTCTAACCAACTGAGCTACAGGCCCAATTGTGGGCGATGTACTCAGTTGGTGGAGCTGAGGAGAGTCGAACTCCCGACATTCTGCTTGCAAAGCAGACGCTCTACCACTGAGCTACAGCCCCTGAATTAAACAACGTTAATTCTCTACCATTTAAAAGAACCGGCTTTAAAAGCTGGACTGTGCGATAAGGAAGCCTCTGGAATGTGTATTCCAGTCGACCTAGTGTGCCGATTTTTCACCGGCCACTTACTCCTTAGAAAGGAGGTGATCCAGCCGCAGGTTCCCCTACGGCTACCTTGTTACGACTTCATCCCAATTACCATCCATACCTTCGGCGGCTGTCTCCTTGCGGTTGACTCACCGACTTCGGGTACAAACGGCTTTCATGATGTGACGGGCGGTGTGTACAAGGCCTGGGAACGTATTCACGGCGCCGTAGCTGATGCGCCATTACTAGCGATTCCGGCTTCATGTCGGCGAATTGCAGCCGACAATCTGAACTGGGCCTGGTTTTTAGGATTTGCTCCACCTTACGGTATTGCTTCCCATTGTACCAGGCATTGTAGTACGTGTGCAGCCCTGGCCGTAAGGGCCATACTGACTTGACGTCATCCCCACCTTCCTCCCCGTTGAAACGAGGCAGTCTGTTCAGAGTGCTTTCCGCTCTCGCGGAAGTGGCAACAGAACACGGGGGTTGCGCTCGTTGCGGGACTTAACCCAACATCTCACGACACGAGCTGACGACAGCCATGCAGCACCTGTGCAGGCTCCCCTTGCGGGGTCGTCCCCCTTTCAGGTTCCTACCACCTGCATGTCAAGGCCAGGTAAGGTTCTTCGCGTTGCATCGAATTAAGCCACATACTCCACCGCTTGTGCAGGCCCCCGTCAATTTCTTTGAGTTTTAATCTTGCGATTGTACTCCCCAGGCGGCACATTTAACGCGTTAGCTCCGCCACGGAAGGGGTCGAATCCTCCCACGGCAAATGTGCACCGTTTACGGCTAGGACTACCAGGGTATCTAATCCTGTTTGCTCCCCTAGCTTTCGTGCATGAGTGTCAGGAATCGTCCAGAGACTCGCCTTCGCCACTGGTGTTCTTCTCGATATCTACGCATTTCACCGCTACACCGAGAATTCCAGTCTCCCTTCCGATCCTCAAGCCAAGTAGTTTCTAATGCAGTTTCCGAGTTGAGCCCGGAGCTTTCACATCAGACTTACCTGACCACCTACGCACCCTTTACGCCCAGTGAATCCGAACAACGCTTGGGACCTCCGTATTACCGCGGCTGCTGGCACGGAGTTAGCCGTCCCTTCCTCTTTCACTACTATCAACTCGCAGGCTATTAACCGGCGAGGATTGCTCGTGAATGACAGGGGTTTACGGACCGAAGCCCTTCATCCCCCACGCGGCGTCGCTTCTTCAGGCTTTCGCCCATTGAGAAAGATTCTCGACTGCTGCCACCCGTAGGTGTCTGGACCGTGTCTCAGTTCCAGTGTGGCTGATCATCCTCTCAGACCAGCTACCCGTCTATGCCTTGGTAGGCCGTTACCCTACCAACAAGCTGATAGGCCGCGGGCTCATCATGAAGCGCCAGGCCCGAAGGTCCCCAGCTTCAAACATCAAAGGATGCCCCTTGATGTTCACATTCGGTATTAGCTCGTCTTTCGACGAGTTATCCCCAACTTCATGGCAAATTACCCACGTGTTACTCACCCGTTCGCCGCTAGAATTTACAGATATTGCTACCCGCAAATCCCCGCTCGACTTGCATGTCTTATCCACGCCGCCAGCGTTCGTTCTGAGCCAGAATCAAACTCTCCGTTAAAATCAGTTTGATTCGATCGAGGCATTGCCCCGATCACAAAGATTCAAGATTAACTCAAAGCGCATTCTTTCGAATGCCCTTCGAGGGCTCCACTTATCGCACAATTCAACTTTCAAAGAACCAATTAAACATTACCACTTACCGCCGACCCCTTCAACCATTTTCGACGATAATACCGCCTCACCGATTTCTTTTTTCTGAAACCGGCTCGTCGGTTTCTATCAAGCGGAGGAACTTTATCACATCCTCAGGCGCCGTCAAACTTTTCCGGTAACTTTTTCGAACTTTTTTTTCAGTTACCTTTCGGCCCCTTCTCCGCCGGCGCCGCTTTGCTTAGCTGCGACGCTGATCAAATATTATCGAAAGCCATCGCCGTTGCAAGCGCAAATGCGATTTTTTTTGCATTTTTTCTAACTCCCTCAACATCAAGGGAATGCGTGCCAAAAAATGGGATTTCCACCACTCTGCCGTGCAAAAAAAACGATTCGATGACCTTTTTATTCGTCGCCGACGACTTATCTTCACCTCCTGTCCCCCTGAGCACGGGCTGAAACGGCACCTTACAGCACCTCTCCAAAACATTGATTGTCAGTAACATATGATTGAGAACCCCCAATTTATTACCACCCACCACGATGGTCGGGCTTTCTAGTTCCCTGATCAATTCAACCGATGAAAACCACTCGCCAAGCGGCGACATAATCCCCCCAACCCCCTCCACGACAAGCCATTGACAACGGTCTTTCACATTTCGAATCGATTGCACAGCGTCTGTAAAACTCACACGTACACCCGTCTCCCATGCGCCGACAAGCGGAGTGACCGGAGGCTTAAAAAAGAAGGGATTGACTATATCTACCGGCAACTCATTGTCCTGCAAGGCGTTAAGGAAGAGCGCATCATCACGTCCACCGGAACAGAACGGTTTCATGCCGAGGGCGTGTAGTCCGTTCTGTCTGAGGAATGCGATGAGAAATCCGGTTAGGATCGTTTTACCGACGCCGGTATCGGTTCCAGTAATGAATATGATTCCGTTACGTCCTTTTAGTGATTCGAGGATTCTTGATTTCTGAGGCATGGATTATTCCCATGTAAAATAAAGAACACTGAAGTCCGAAGGCCCGTTACGACGCATTACCGCTACGTATTCGCGTTTGTATCCGGAAATTCGAGCGTTTATATGCACTTCGAATGTAGTGCTCCTGACGGTGAGATACCGATTCAGCCGATCAACGGTCTCCGGCATTATTCCCGGCACGTTAATCAGCTCCCCAATGTTCCGAAACGGCGTATCGTCTTCGTTACCTTCCCTGCCATCGGGCCCGGCGCGTATTTGGACAATTGATTGCGCAATCATTTTATCCACCATTGGGATCAGCTGAAGGACCGCCGGCGGGGCGGTATTGACGTTTATGAGCCTACCGGAGGTAGTGGTAAACAAATCTTTCAATCCCATGTCGTACAGCCCCACATCACTCACTTCATCCTGTAATTGACTGCTGAAAGGCGTGTATTTACTGCGCCTTGAGATCAGTAATCCGGAATCCCCTTCAAACGCCGAAGGCCCATAGTACATCTCAGGAGTAACACCATTGATCATGAGTAATTCGGAGATATGATCGAGAGGGCCGTTCTTACAATGATACGGATTTTCCAGGTTGAGGTAAAAATCGCTCTCCACCCCCGTCAGGTGTGGATCATCGTCCGAATCCCGCCAATCCATTATCGAGTCCACAACGGCGGATGAATCGATTACATCGAAACCGATCAATTCGAGGGCACGGTTCAACACTGCGTTATTGGCGAGGTTAATATTGAATTTGCGTTCAAGATCGATTATTTCGAGGGAGAACTCGCCGTTTCCGAGCTTATTATTCTCGAGGGATATACCCATCATCACCTCGTTGGTAACACCGGTGCCGCCCGCCCATTTTTGATTAAGCGCATCATACGGCTCGCCCGACTCAGCCAATTGTTGTCCGAGAATATACTTGGCAAATTCCAGGCCGGAGCGGCCCAGCCATTCCATTTCGACTGAATTATTCTGGTTCTTCGCCAACTGCAGTTCGACCTTCATGGAATATGCGAAGCCGCCTGCAAGGATACCGAGCACGGTGATTACGATCATCACCATGATGAGCGCTATTCCGTCGTTCCTGCTATTGTGATCGAATAAATTCATATTCACCGGCGAATCGTGTTTCGGGAGTTTCCGCTTCTCCCCGGAGGCCTTCTTCGAGGTGTCTGTCCGGGCCTCTGTATCCTCTGATTGCGACGCTGTCGGATGTCCTCAACATTATTCCCGCCGGCAGGCATGTCCTGAGGCGGCATAACCTGCATCTGTGGTGAGACCGCAATCGCCGGCAGGTTCACCACTCGGCTGTAAACCTCTTTCGCCCCACCGGCCATGGAATCCTTTTCCCCCAGACCCAGTGTAACCATCACCAGTGTAGGAAGTTGGTTCGTATTCCGCCATTCATCCGACCACTCGTCGCGCCTCTCGTCCCACAGCTCGACACTGAACATACTCACATCGCTTATCAGCCGCACGGTCACCGGTTCCTCGTCCTCCTTTAACTCGGCCAATATCGGCTGTTGACTCATAAACAACGCCTGTTCGCCATCCTCATCGCTTCGAATCTCGAAATTTACCCGCCTAACCTTCAATCCACCAAAAAGGCCGCTGTCCGGAAACGAGGGCGGTAGTTGTGCGACAAAGCTCAGAAACGAATATTCATCGCTGTTATCGACCATGAATGCGTATAAGTCCGGATTCATGTTGAACATTTGCGCGCACAAAAGTGAATCAACGACCGAATTCATGGCCATGCGTGTGCGCTGTGCCTGAACCGCGGCTTCTTTACCTGTCTTGGCCCCGCGCATTATCGCGAACCAACTCGAGTAAATGGCGGCGATGACCAGGCTGAAGATAGCTATGGCCAGCATTATCTCTATTAGTGTAAAAGCGCGACTCCCGACCGTACCGTCTGTGCCACGGCGGCAGGGTGAATACTCCGGGGAATAATAAAAGAGATTTACTCTGTCTTTTCCAATAGTCATAAACGTCCGGGTAAAAACAATCGCCCTACATTCCGGAACGGCCGGCAGATTCGGGGCGATACAAAAGTATGCTCATCTCATCGGCGGCCTCGAGCCCCTTATCGGACTTAAACACCGAAATACGGACTTCGAACAATCCGTTCGTACTCACCTCGAATACTTCCCTGGCCCAGGAATATTCCGGATACAACTCACCGAAGTCACCCGATTCTGCGCCCACCTCGAGCTTATTCGTCATCGCAATTTCGGTGGCGACGATCCCTAAATCGGCCTTCCCCGGCTTGAGCATTCGCGCCATTTTGATGTTTTGATTCGTGAGATCGAGGATGGCGAAAATGGCCACGAAAAATATCGCCATCGCTATCAATACCTCGAGAAGCGTAAAGCCCGTTTGCCCATCCTTCATAACATCAAAACGCATCCAGCTCCTCCACCTCGGGGATGCCGACGACATTATCCATAGATATCTTCTTCCACGTATTCTTTTCCAGCCAATGCATTACCAGGGTGAACCGATCGCTTGTTCCGTTCGGATAGAAACGCACGACCGCCCTCTCGGCGTCCTTGAACTCGGTAAAGTTCACGTCCACCATTTCCAACTCCAACTCGCCGGATAATTCAGCGCTGAACACAGAGCCCGAAAGCCGCACGCCGTCGGTATCGCCACCGCCCAGGGTAATCTCGTTTTTAGGTTCTTTACCTCCGCTATTGGAACTCACCCGCACCACGTTTATCGCGCCCGATTGCGGATTTATCACCACCGCGGAAACAGAATCGGAAAACACGGCTTTAGCCCTTGCGTGACTACACGCCTCGACGACGTCGCTGATGGCCTGGCGCATGGGATTCTTCTCCACAACGGAAAAGGCCGCCGGCAGTCCTATCGTCATAATCACGGCCATAATACAAACCACGATCATGATCTCCAGCAGCGTGAATCCGGCTTCGATTTTTACCGCGGTCTTCATCAGCGTCCAATACTTGAAGTTATCGAAAACATCGCCGACAGAACGCCGAACAGCAGAAACCCTACGCCCAGCGCCATTATAATTATCAGCGCCGGTTCGATGAGATTAGTAACCACCCTCAGCGCAATGCTCAATTCGCTCTCATACGTATCCGCTACGTTTTTTAACGCCCCCGGCACGTCCCCCGTGTCTTCCCCGATCTTCAGCATATCGATCATCAATTGCGGGAAAATCTTGCTCTTCGCCAACGGCTGCGCAATCGTCTTCCCATCCGTCACCCCCTCCCTCGTGGAAGCGATCGCTTCCTTTAATATCGAGTTCGGTATAACCCTCTCGGTAATCTTCAACGCCGTCAGCACCGGAACGCCGTTCTTGAGCAGCGTGGAAAGGGTCCTCGTGAACTGAGCAAAAAGATTCAACCTAACCACACGCCCAATGACGGGCGCGTTCAGCTTCCACGAATCAATAGTACGCCTGCCGGACGGCGAATCCTTGAATCTCTTGAACACTACCAGAGCGCTGAGCAATACCATCAGAATCAACCACCAATAGCCCTGAAGGAAATTGCTTATGTTCACGAGAAATTGCGTCGACCCGGGCAGCGGAACGTCCATCCCCTTGAAAATAGACAGGAATTTCGGAAGCATCACGGTCATAAAAAATATGATTATTCCGATCCCGACGACAGTGACTATGGCGGGATAGATCAACGCCGAAACGAACTTGGATTGAACCTCGGAGAATCTCTCGAAATGCTCGGCCATCCGCCGAAGCACATCCTCCAACGCGCCGCTCTGCTCACCCGCACTTACCATGTTGATATACAGATCGGAGAAAATATGCGGCTGCTTTGCCATTGCATCCGATAAAGTCCTGCCCTCGGTGACATCCCGCCTCAACTGCACGCCTACTTCCGGCGGAATACCCTTCGACCCGAGGTGGCTCATGCTGTTCAACGCGACCGCAAGCGGCATTCCCGCCTTAAGAAGATTCGACAACTGCAGCGTGAATGTAGCCAGTTCCTGCAATTTCGGCTTGCGCTTCTTCCTCAAATATTCGCGTACCATCGCCGGCAAGACCGACGAGTCCACCGCCTTTTTACCGCGCACTCTCTGCCTTGCCTCAGCGCCCGCCTTCGATTGCACAATACTGACCGGGAACAGGCCGAGCCTCTCCATTTGCATCACCGCCGCGGCCTTGTCGGGTACATCCAGAATACCTTCAACAAGCTCACCCGAGCGTTTTCTCGCCTTATACGAAAATTGCGCCATGCTATAAGATAAAAACCCGTTTCCACCTAAAGTTGCAAATAAAGAATAATCCGGCCTACATCGTGCCCACTTCCGAATAATCGCAGGCCAAGCACTCCACCGCCGAATTGCGGATTATCCGGTGCCGCCGGTCTCACCCCGGATGACTTCATTCGCGCTCCCTCGCCGATAACCTTTTAGGTCAAGCGTAACATGCGTGTAGCCTATGCCGCCGAGCGTGTCCACAATCTTTTGACTCAGTCCATCGGACAACATCTTCCCCATCTCACCGGGGCCGACCTCGATCCTGGCCAGATGCCCGCCCTTGACCTCGTGGTGCCTGACCCGGATATCCCCAAACCCCAGTCCTCGCAAGAAGTCTTCGCCCTCCTCCACCATCCTGAGCTTGCCCGGATGCACAATCTCCCCATACGGCACCCTCGAGCTCAGACATGCCATCTGCGCCTTCTCCGCCGTCGGTAAACCCAATCCCCTCGAGTACCCCCTTATCTCCTCCTTCGTAATCCCTGCTTCCTTCAACGGCGCCCGAACCTCAAGCTCGGCCGCCGCCTGGGCGCCCGGACGAAAATCCCCGGTGTCACTCGCGTTTTCACCGTAAAGAATCGCATTAAATCCCTCGTTACGCGCTACTTCCACCAATTCCTTGAAAAGATCGTGCTTGCAATAATAACAACGATTGATCGGATTCGCCGTGTAATCGGGATTATCAAACTCCCTGCTCTTTACCACCCTGATCCTGAATCCAAAGCGCTCGGCGATTTCGTGCGCCTCCCTTAATTCACTCCGTGGCAGACTCGGAGTATCAGCTATCACCGCCAGACTCTTATCGCCCAGCTCTTCATAAGCCACATACGCCAAGAACACCGAATCCACCCCACCGGAATACGCAACCACACATGATCCGTATGACCTTATCAAACGCCGTAGTTCATCTAATTTCGACATTACCGTAAATAATGCCACTACTACCTTGAATTGTCGAGTGATGACAAAACCGGGCCGATCTTGATTCGGACGGGAATATTCGGAGCATAATCGCCGCGGCCGGTTTTATAATACGTGCAAAATATCGCGCTGCCTATAAACTACCTCTCCGATGAATAACCGGTATTACAAACCGGGCGGAGATTTTCCCGCTCATGTCAAGTCCCTGTTTACAAAAATCGCGCCGCACTACGATATCATCAACGATATCCAAAGTCTCGGACTCCACAGACTATGGAAAAAACGCCTCGTCGCCCTAGCCAAAGTCCGGCCGAACGAATCCGCCTTGGACTTATGCTGCGGAACGGGAGACATAACAAGAATCCTCGCCCAAAAAACCTCGAAGGTCATCGGCCTGGACTTCAACAAAGCAATGCTCGAAATAGCCGCCCGCCGTTGCCGCAAACACTCGGGGATCAGGTTTGTCCATGCGGATGCCCTCAATGCGCCTTTCCCGGACGCATCCTTCGACGTAGTTACGATCGCGTACGGCCTTCGCAATCTGACCTCACCGGATGCCGGGATTAAAGAAATCCATAGACTGCTCAAACCCCGGGGCCGCGCGCTAATCCTCGATTTCGGCACCCCCACGTCAAGAATCTTGAGAACTTTTTACTTCGCCTACCTTAAATTCGTCGTACCGGTATTCGGCCTCGTATTCTGCGGCGATAAATATGCATACAGCTACATCATCGAGTCACTCCACAACTATCCCGCCCAAGCCGGCGTCCAAAAAATCCTGGGAACCACCGGGTTCACCAATATCAGCACCATCCAAATCCTGGGCGGTATAATGAGCATTCATCTCGCCGTTAAATGAATTTCTTTAACTCTTTCACGCGCACCCGGGTGATTCGGATGTATTCGCAGGGTCTGCCGGTATTCTTCGGCGGCCTTATCCGTGAGCCCTAATTTCAAGCACGCCTCGGCCAGGTTAAAATGAAACACCGGATTCTCAGGGCTAAATCGTACCGCCTCCGCATAATGCTCCCGCGCCTTATCAGTTAGACCCTCTCGCAAATAGATGTCGCCGATATGATTATGGATAACAGGATTTTGCGGCGACAGCCGGAGCGCTCCTTGCGCCGACTCAAGCGCCTCTTCGACTTTACCCTGCAAAAGCCGGACGACGGACTTAACCAGCCGGGCACCCGCAAAGTCATTGTACCTCCGTATTTGCGCGTTCATGTCGGCCACAATCTGCTCCGGCGGAATCAGTCCCTTCTGCAACGCATCCTCGATTTCAGCAATGCCCTGCGCCTGCATGTTCAAGAGCGGCTGATAACCAGGCCGGATTCTTAAACCAAAATAACTGTACATGAGCTTGGACATAAACGCCTGTTCCCCATGCCCGCGCAGAACAAACGTTGCAAGGCGATTGCACAAATCGAATTCGCGCAACCATTCTTCGCGTTCACCGGGGGCCATGCCTGCTAAATCCAGATGCCCCTGAACCGATCCACGGCGTACCACCTCTATCAGACCCGGGAAATACCCGCGCAAGACCAGGTTCCGCGGATCAAGGTTGAACTCGACAAAAGGATGGTAATCACTATTAATCGGCGGATCGTTTAAATATCGACGGAAATCATTCTCGTCGCCGATATAACAACTCAGGACGTCGGCGCTACCGTCAAAACACAAATAGTCCGCACTCTCCCGCACACGCTCCATGTCGAGCTTGGCGTCTATCCGTCGCGGCGAGAATTTCTGGGGGTCTTCGGAACCAACAAGATAAAAAAAGACGAACGGCCGCGTAGTAGGAAACCACACCGTGACGTGCGGGAACACGTCCATGAACGTCCCGAGTATGCTCTCGAAGTTCGACCTCGGATGCCCCTGTAAGTGGAGCTTGGTAATGAACAGGCCTCGAGGATTCAAATGCTCGAGCGCATTTTGAAAATGCTCTCGCGTATACAACGGCGCACTGCCTGAAGTAGAATGAACATTGGAATCGTTTATAATAATATCGTACCGCCGATCCGTCAGCTTCAAGTAGTTCTTACCATCCATATATATCATATTGACGCGCGCACCAAGCTCCCCACCCAGGTTCACATGTGAAAAATACTCGTTCGCCATATCCACCACTTCCGGCGCGATCTCGACACAATCGATACGCTCAAGTTCGTGCTTAGCCAAACACGCCACGGTCTCACCGCAACCGTATCCAAACGAACAAACCGTCCGCGGCTCCGGATTTAACAACACGCCCAAATGCCCCAGCATTTGCTGCGCCGAGCGGTGGATATCGTCCCCGGCCATCTGAATATTATCTATGGCCATCAATCGATGTCCGTCGTCTTTCTCGAATACCGCCACCGTCGTGGTAACCCCCTCCCTCACGTCGATAACCCGTCCCGTATGCTGTTCGGCGATATATCCGCGGAACATGTCAGCGGGAACATAAAGCGCGGCAACAGTAACAACCACCGCCCCGGCCGGCACGGCAAGTTTTAATACGATCCTCCCGGCCGCACTGAAAATCATTATCATCGCCACCCCAACCCATACACACAACAAACCCAAAAACGAAATCGACGCCTGCACACCAAGCGCGGGGACAAGAACAAAACCGGTTGCAACACCCCCCGCCACCGAGCCGATGGTGTTGATCCCATACACATGCCCCGTGGTTTGTCCCACTCCACGCTGAAAACTGTTCCAAGCCTGCAACGCCAACGGAAAACCGATGCCCATCGCAATAGCCGGCAACAGAAACAACGTCAAGCTGTGCAGGAAAGGAAATAACGCCTTATGAATCCCGTTGACCATTTCAAATCCGTTCAATGCCGCCGCCAACCATTCCTCACCACCCCGGAACCATGTCCGAAAAAAGGGAATATACAAAACACCCAGCAATCCCAAACATGATAGGCTCACACCGAAACCAACCGCCGGGCGCAAAAGACGTCCCGCCAGAGAACTCCCCAACCACGCGCCTATCACATTGCCTATCAAATATGCGGTCAATACCGCCGAAAACACATACGTGAACCCACCCAGCGGCACGACAATGCTGCGCATCCAGACCAGCTCATAACCGATGCTGACCAAACCACTGACGAAAAACGCCGAGAGCAGGATAGTACGCTTATAATATTCCACGCGCCCACTCGACCGCAGCTTCGAAGGCCGTTCTTCCCGCTTCAATACTTTCCGATCGGCCGCACGCAGACTCGCCGCCCGTGCGCCTTCTATTTGGTTGTCATGCGCCCGCGACAACAGCCAACCGCTGCCCGCAACAATCAGGTTAATCGCCGCCGCTATATAAAGAGTGCCCATCACGCCAACAATGCGTATCAACAGGAACCCCGCCAGAAAACATCCCATCGCCGCTCCGCACATATTCAGCGCGTACAACCTCCCCACACGCCGGCCGACGCGCTCCTCAAGCTCCGTCACGAACCTTCCCAAAAGCGGCAACGTCGCACCCATTAACATTGTAGGAACCAATAACAACGCCGCCGATATAATTACCTGCATGCACAGCAAACCCCCGGGCGACAAATCAAACTCAACAAAAGCCCACCTGTATACAATATCCGCCACATCAAGCAAAAACGGCATAGCCACCGCTGTAACCGTCACGCAAACCTCCAACACCGCATAGAGCCGCAGCCGCCTGCCGATTCGATCCGCAAACCGCCCCATGACCAGCGCACCGCACGCCAGTCCGCCCATGAACATCGACACCACAATACTCGATGCATACACGGTGTTACCCAGCGTCAGCTTCAACAGCCGTACCCACACCACCTCGTCAATCAGAGAACAGACGCCGGAGAAGAAATAGACCAGCATTACCAGTAACACCCCCGGTCGCCGCGCCATATCTCCCATACGCCGCTTTAGCGGGCTGCGCTGCCGATGTCGCTTGCTCATATATTCTTCAGGTTACATTAACTACCATGACTCGCTCTTGGATTGTGCCGGAATAATACATTAATCAGATTTTGAAAAGCAAGCAGCGTTAATCTCAAATCTCAAATCTTAAATCTCAGATTCCCCTCCACCCTCCCTCACTTGACGAAGCACGATTTTGAATTAAATAGTAATTATGCAATTGGATAATTGGACATTAAAAGCACAAGAAGCCCTGCAGTCGGCACAAAAGATCGCCCAACGCTTCTCGCATCAGGAGCTGGACGCCGAGCACCTGGCGTTCGCACTGATCGAGCAAAAGGATAGCGTGATACCACCGTTGCTCCAAAAAATTGGCGCATCCCCCGACAACCTCCTTAGAATGCTCGAAGAGGAACTGCAAAAACGCCCGAAGGTCCAAAGCGCCGGCTCCCTCGACCTGTTCCTCGGCGAGTCATTAAAGAAGACCCTCGAGAACGCGCCGGATCAGGCATCTAAACTCGGCGACGAATATATAAGCGCCGAACACCTGCTCCTGGCCCTAATTACAGAAGCCGGCGCCGACCTCAAACGAATCTTCAATACAGCCGGAATCAAACAATCCGATATACTTAAGGCCCTGGCCGCCATCCGCGGAAACCAGCGCGTCACCGATCCGAATCCCGAAGACAAATTTCAAGCCCTCGAGAAATACGGACGCGACCTCACGGCCCTCGCACGCTCCGGTAAGATCGATCCCGTTATAGGCAGGGACGAAGAAATCCGCCGTGTAATGCAAGTGCTGACGCGCCGAACCAAGAACAACCCCGTTCTCATCGGCGAACCCGGCGTCGGAAAAACCGCCATCGCAGAAGGCCTCGCCCTGCGCATCGTCAGCGGCGATATCCCGGAAACCCTGAAAAATAAAAGGCTCGTCGCCATGGACCTCGGCGCTATGATCGCAGGCGCCAAGTACCGCGGCGAATTCGAGGACAGACTAAAGGCGTTCCTCAAGGAAATCACCGCAAGCCAGGGCCGCGTTATTCTGTTCATCGACGAACTCCATACACTCGTCGGCGCCGGCGCCGCCGAAGGCGCCTCGGACGCCGCAAACATGCTTAAACCATCCCTCGCCAGAGGCGAACTGCGCTGCATCGGAGCAACCACACTCAACGAATACCGTAAACACATCGAAAAAGACGCCGCACTCGAACGCCGTTTCCAACCGGTCTTCATCACCGAACCCTCCGTCACCGCTACCATAGCCATCCTCCGCGGACTCAAGGAACGCTACGAAATCCATCACGGCATCCGCATCCAGGACTCGGCGATCGTCGCCGCCGCCACGCTCTCGCACAGATACATCACCGACAGATTCCTCCCAGATAAAGCAGTCGATCTCATGGACGAAGCCGCCTCGCGCCTGCGCATAGAACTCGATTCCATGCCCACCGAGATCGACTTCCTCGAACGCCGCACCATGCAACTGGAAATCGAACGTACCGCGCTCAAGAAGGAAAAAGACCCCGTCTCAGTCGAACGCCTCCACGACATCGAAAGACAACTAGCCGAGCTCAAAGAACATTCATCCAAACTCAAGACCCAATGGCAAAACGAAAAAGCCGCCATCAACGCCGTCTCCATTATCAACGAAAAACTCGACCAAGCCAGAATCGAAGAAGAACAAGCCCAGCGTAACGGCGACCTCAATCGCGCAGCCCAAATACGTTACGGCAGTATCCCCGAGCTCCAGAAAAAACTCGAGGACGCCGAACGACAACTGTCGCAAATGTCCAAATCCAGCCGGCTCCTCAATGAGGAAGTCACCGACGAAGATATCGCACAAGTAGTCGCCTCATGGACCGGTATCCCCGTCTCGAAAATGCTCGAAAGCGATCGCGAAAAACTGCTCAAGGTCGAAGAACGCCTACACGCCAGAGTAGTAGGCCAAGACCAAGCCATCAATGCCGTCGCAAATGCCGTGCGCCGATCCAGGAGCGGCCTCCAAGACCCCAACCGCCCAAACGGTTCCTTCATCTTTATGGGGCCCACCGGCGTCGGCAAAACCGAACTCGCCCGCGCCCTGGCCGAATTCCTCTTCGACGATGAAAATGCCCTCGTCCGTATCGATATGAGCGAGTACATGGAAAAACATTCCGTCGCTAGACTCATCGGCGCACCCCCGGGCTACGTCGGCTTCGAAGAAGGCGGACAACTCAGCGAAACAGTTAGACGCCGCCCATACACGGTCATCCTGTTCGACGAAATAGAAAAAGCGCACCATGACGTGTTCAACGTCCTCCTCCAAATCCTCGATGACGGACGCCTCACCGACGGACAAGGCCGGACGGTCGATTTCAGAAACACCGTTATAATCATGACCAGCAATATCGGCTCCACCATTATCCAGCAGTACTTCATGGACGGAAAAACCGCGCACCCCGATAGACTGCGCATGGAAGAAGAGGTCTTTGCCGAAATGCGCGCACACTTCAGACCCGAATTCCTCAACCGGGTCGATGACATCATTATCTTCCAAAGCCTCGATGAAGAGCAACTGGCGCAAATCATTGATATCCAACTGCAACGCCTCGGCGAGCGCCTAACCGAACAACGCCTGACGCTCGACATCGATGACGCCGCCAAAAAACTCCTCGCCCGCGAAGGTTACGACCCGCAATTCGGCGCGCGCCCACTCAAACGCGCCATCCAGGAATTCATCCTCGACCCCTTGGCGATAAAACTCCTTGCCGGTGAGTTCAATCCCGGCGATAATATTCGCGTCGCCGCAAGTAACGGGAAACTCACATTCACACGCTCATGACCGCCCAATAATATATCGTTACACCTCTCCAAGGGAAAATATCAGCTTATTAAGCGGTGCATCATTAGATCGACGCGGACGACGGAGTCGACGGGGGCACAAGGGTAACCGGTCTTATCGATGCTTTTTTTACATTGATTCCGATGGGAACCGTTGACAGGAACCCGGCCTTTGCTAGAATCATTTTTAGGTTTTCGAATCTGATTTCAAATGAAAACAAACATGGTGGACTAAACTTTTTTTCTTATGCCAAAGAACACTAAAAAACCCAAATACGTATATTTATTCGGAAATAAAAAGGCCGACGGCGACGGTAAAATGAAAGAGCTGCTCGGCGGCAAGGGAGCCAACCTGGCGGAAATGACGCGCATCGGACTCCCCGTCCCACCAGGCTTCACTATCACAACCGAAGTCTGCACTCATTATTACGCCAATAAGAGAAAGTATCCCAAGGAGCTGTGGCCCAAGGTCAAAGAGGGCGTAGTTCACATGGAGAAGATTCTCGGCAAGAAGTTCGGTGATAAAAACAAACCCCTCCTTGTCTCCGTCCGTTCAGGCGCCCGCGAATCTATGCCGGGCATGATGGACACAGTCCTCAACCTCGGTCTCAACGAAACGACGATCAACGGCCTGATCAAGGCAAGCGGCAACGAGCGCTTCGCATGGGATAGCTACCGCCGGTTCATCCAAATGTACGGCGATATCGTCATGGGCGTGCAAAAACGCCCCGATGAAGACCACGAACCGTTCGAGGAAGTCATGGAAGGGCTTAAGTCCGAAATGTTCCCGGGCGAGCATCACGTCTTAGATACACGCCTGGACACGAATGCCCTCAAAGAACTGGTCAAGAGGTTCAAAGCGCTCATCAAGGAACGCACCGGGCACCCGTTCCCGGATGATCCGTGGGATCAGCTGACCGGCTCCATCGGCGCAGTGTTCGGCTCGTGGATGAATGACCGCGCCATCGTCTATCGCAGAAAATACAATATCCCAAGCGAATGGGGCACGGCGGTCAATGTCCAGGCAATGGTCTTCGGCAATACAGGCGAGAATTCCGGATCGGGTGTCGCGTTCACTCGCGACCCCGCCACGGGCGAAAAGGTCTTCTACGGCGAATTCCTTACAAACGCCCAAGGCGAAGATGTCGTCGCCGGCGTCCGCACACCAAGACCCGTCATCGAATTGAAAGACGTCATGCCGAAGGCACACCGCGAGCTCGAGGATGTCAGGAACAAATTGGAGAAACACTTCCGCGACGTCCAAGACTTCGAGTTCACCATCGAGAACGAAGAGCTGTTCATGCTCCAAACCCGTAACGGTAAACGCACCGCACTGGCCGCCGTACGATTCGCAGTCGAGATGGCAAAGGAAAAACTCATTACCTGGGAGGAAGCGATTCAGCGCGTCCCAGCCAACCAGCTCGACCAGCTGCTGGCGCCGGTGTTCGACCGTAAGGCAATTAAGTCCGCCAGATGCATCGCTAAAGGACTCGCCGCCGGACCCGGTGCGGCTACCGGCAAGATTTATCTGAACGCCGACCGCGCCGCGGCCGCGGCCGAGAAGGGCGAAAAAGTCCTCCTCGTCCGTGTCGAAACATCACCGGAAGACCTCCGCGGTATGATCGCCGCAGTCGGTATCCTCACCGCCCGTGGCGGTGTAAGCTCGCATGCGGCGCTCGTGGCCAGGCAAATGGGTAAGGTCTGCGTCTCCGGCGCAAGCGATCTTCGCATCGATTACGTAAAACGCACCGTTACAATCGACGGCGAGGTTTACGCCGAGGGCGATTTCATGTCGATCGACGGCACAGTAGGCGAGGTTTACGCCGGCAAAATCGAAACCGCGCCGTCGGAGATTATCCAGGTCCTCGTCAATAAGACAATGGAACCCTCCGAAAGCGCGACCTACCAGAACTTCAAGAAGCTCATGGACTGGTGTAAGAAGGCCACTAAAATGGGTGTCCGCACCAATGCCGACTCGCCAAAGCAAGCCGCTACAGCCGTTGCCTTCGGCGCCGTCGGTATCGGCCTCTGCCGAACCGAGCACATGTTCTTCGAAGGCGATCGCATTGACGCCATGCGCGAGATGATCCTCTCCGAGGATATCGATACCCGCAAGAAAGCGCTGAATAAACTCCTGCCGTATCAAAGAGATGACTTCGCAGGTATCTTCCGCGCCTTGAACGGATTGCCGGCAACCATCAGGTTCCTCGATCCGCCCCTGCACGAGTTCCTGCCCCAGGAAGATAAGCAAATCAAGGAACTCGCAAATGTCATCGGTGTCCCCGCCGAGAAGATCAAGAACCGCGTAAACGAACTGCACGAGGTCAATCCAATGCTCGGCCACCGCGGATGCAGGCTCGGTATCGTCTATCCGGAGATCAGCGAGATGCAGTCGCGCGCCATCTTCGAAGCGGCCGCGAAGGTGCAAAAAGAAGGTACCAAAGTGCGCCCCGAGATCATGATCCCGCTCGTCGGATTCCCGGCGGAGTTTCAGCTCCAAAGCGAAATCGTACGCCGCGTCGCCGCCGAAGTGGCTAAGGAAGAAGGCGTTAAGTTCAACTTCCTCGTAGGCACCATGATCGAGATTCCTCGGGCCACGCTCGTAGCAGATGAGATAGCCCGGGACGCGCAGTTCTTCAGCTTCGGAACGAACGACCTCACGCAAACCACACTCGGCATGAGCCGCGACGATTCAGGCTCATTCCTAAGGCACTATCAGGAGCTCGAGATATTGCCGCAGAACCCGTTTGCGTCAATCGACCAATCGGGCGTCGGCAAGCTGATACAAACAGCCGTGGAACTTGGACGCTCAACACGCCCGGATATTAAACTCGGTATCTGCGGCGAACACGGCGGCGACCCGGACAGCGTTAAGTTCTGCCATAAGGTAGGACTCTCCTACGTCAGCTGTTCGCCGTACCGCGTACCCACCGCGCGCCTGGCCGCAGCACAATCCGCGCTCGCCGAGCAACGTGCAGCCGCAGGAGCGAAGACCAAGTCGACTAAAACGGCGAAGAAGAAGTCCACGCCAAAGTCTAATAAACGGTAATCCGCGGACACCGCATTATTAACCTCCCCAACCGCCCGGGAAACCGGGCGGTTTTTTTATTGATATCAACTACTAACGACGCGCACGGAAGTTCGCCGTCCGACCGGCAGCACGCCGACCGCGGATCGCAGCCCGCTTACATCCGGCAATATATCATCCCTAACGGGATTCAGGATGCTTCATTTGGCTTTCAGCTCCGAACTCGGCGGAGCGCGGCTGTGTGCAAGTGGGTGAGCACTTACCGTGCATTATTGTTCTTGTCTTCAGCCTCCTGATTCTTATAACCATCTGTACGCTTCAAATACAAAACGCATAGGCCTTCCGGCTTCGTTGGCCTCATCTTAATTTATACCGGACTTATTCAACCAGGGGCGTGTCTACCGGCTTCGCGGCAACACACCCTTCTGTGTTCGCATTACTTCGTTTTCATTGCTTCAGTATACTGACCGAGGTCACGTGCCGAGGCTGCCTTGAGCTGTGCTGCGTTCAGCGTTCCGGTCTTCAGGTACTGTTTCCAATGTCCTACCGTAATCGCGGCGACCTCATCGGTCACCTTGAATTCCGCAAGTGGGACGGCAATTGTCCAGAAGAAGGCTTGACCGAAAAACTTCAGGCCTGGACGAGCAAATTCGGCTTCCTGTCCAAACGGACAACCGCGCATCGCGCCGAGACGCGGCTTCATTGAGATCTGTTCATCTGCGACGCTGGTCTTGACCATGATGATGTTCTGCCACGGATTGAGGGGGATATCCGAATACACCCCGCTCGGATCGAACGGGACCCAAACGCCATTGTCGAAGCACTCCACGATGCGGTGCATCTCGAAACGCCGGGAAATGGTCGGCAAGGTGGCAATGGATCTGCACGCCACCTGCTTCGCCCGCATAAGTGCGCATGCAAGGTTGGCATTTGCCGTGCAAATCGTATTCTGCCCGCTTGCCAAGATACCCAACGCATCTAAGCTCGTGGGCCGCTTCTGCGGTCGCATGTCGCGGATGAACTGCTGGATGTTAGAGGCGTAATCCCGGATATCACCCGAGGACGGCCAAAGCTCCTCCGCCAACTCCTTGATTTTTGGGTCGTCCGCTTGAGCGCAGGCTGTAGCGACGCTAAACGGCTCCGGTGCGGCTCGGTTCTCCATAAGCGGCTTACCGACTATCAGGACAACGGAAGTCCATTCGATTGTGACTTCCTGCCCTTTATTGACGTTGAGCGTCAAATTGACGAACATGTTACCATCCCTCTGTTCCTGCAATCGGCACGCTGTTAAGGCCGCTTTCGGCTTCGCATCCAAACTGTAACAGACCGGGGTCTGGCCATCGACGAGTTGAGGTAACGGCAGCCGCACGTCGTACTTCCCGTTCCTCTGCGCTTTTAGATTTACTCCGCCCATGGCCCCGGCAAGACCGCTGCCCTGCATGGTTCGCTGGGGAACTGCGGCCTCAACCGTCTTGATCGCCTCGGGAATGTCGGTATTTCCCGATAGGCTCACGGGCACGCCTGAAGCAGCGTCCCATACCGGGCTCTGTTGCCCACAACCGGCTGTTATCAAAACCAGCAAGGCTACCACGCAAAACCTCATGGTATGAATCCAAAAGTTTGGCTTCATGAATATAAATAATGTGAAAGGAGAGGCTTGAAAGGCAAAACATGATCAGGAAATCGATTGGGGGTATAATTCGTCTGCCATGCCGATTTAGCGCAGGCAGGCATGTCATGCCGATTTATCCGCCGTAGTTCCGCAGGAACGAAAGCGGAAGCCTCTGGTGCAGGCAGGTGTGAATTCGCCTGCCATGCCGAAGCTTTTAGCGCAGGCAGGTGGATAAAATTCTTAACTCCGCGCTCTCCTCGCTTTCCGCGTCTCCGTGTCTTCTGTGCCCTCTGTGGTTGTGATTCTTGTCCAAGGCACAAAACAGGCTCCGCCCCCGTCACTTCGCATCTACTTTAGAAGCGACGAACAAATTCATTATCAAATTTATATTCACCATGCTTCACGGAAAAGTCATTCCTCTCATAGTGATAACCAGCTTATTTGATTGTCTGTTCTCAAATAATGCCGATCAAGTCAAACATATTCAGGATTATTTTTGATTAATTTCTCTGTGGATGATTCGATGCCCCGGACATTCTCCCGAATTGTTTGATCGAATGCGCGCAGTGTTTGTGGGAAAGCCTAAATCTCAGGTTACCCACCCCTTTCATCCCCTCCTAGGGAGGGAGTTTTTATTTGGGGTTCAACCACCTCTGTATCTCCTCCCAGGAGGAGAGCTATTAGTTCTCTATTGCCACTACCACTTCGCGTTAAGTAATTCCATCACGGTGTGAGGGGGCTACTCTTTTCTATTCAATTTCCATCACACGATAGAATTTTGAGCCCGATAACGGCGTGTCGTCTATAAATTCCACGTACTCTTCACTTGCCGTTATTGGCTCACCGATATCCGTCCATCCCAAATCATCGATTCGTTCACGGCACTGCAACTGATATGTAAATCCCGGATTCACCCGGAAATTAATAATTACTTTATCCTCATCTGATATTTGAATATTCGTGATTTCTATTTCGTGTAAACTTCCTCCGACAATAACCAGAAAGCTCATCACATCGTACTTTCTTGGTTCACCGTCATCATTCACGGTCACTGTAACCAAATTCGTGGTTTGAATGTGCGAGGTATCCGGTGTCCAACTAAATTCACCTGACTCAGGATCAATTTCTGCGCGCTCGGGTGCTTCCTCGAGAATGTATTCCATCTGCTGCACTGGAATATCCTGATCAGTCACCACAATAACAACCTGTAACTTTTCATCCGGCTGAATCTCCTTATTCGATTCCTGGGTTATCTCCGGCGCTTCATTGACCTCGCTGACAACCACCTCAAACGTAACCGAATCACTGAGGACCGACTCACCATCGTCTGTTACCTCGATCGTTATGCTGTTAGTCAACGGCCCCTGCGCCTCTGTCGGTGTCCATGTGAATTCGCCGGTGTCCGGATCGATCACAGTACCTGTAGGCGCGCCTTCGCCAAAACCGTAGGTCAACGTCTGCTCCGGCACATCCACATCCGTAGCCGCGGCGGTGAATGTCAGCATCGTCTGTTCGTCAACGGCTTGATCAGCAACAGGCTCAATCTCCGGCGCCTCGTTTACCTCGCTGACAACCACCTCAAACATTACCGAATCACTGAGCACCGGTTCACCGTCGTCTGTTACCTCGATCGTTATGCTATTCGTCGATGGCCCCTGGGCCTCTGTCGGCGTCCACGTAAACTCGCCGGTGCTCGGATCGATAGCGGCGCCTTCGGGTGCGCCGTCGGCGAAGCTGAAGGTAAGTATTTGCGCCGGATCGTCGTTGTCGGATGCCACGGCGGTGAGGGTGAGCATCGTCTGTTCATCAACGGTCTGATTAGCAACAGGATCAATCTCCGGCGCTTCATTGACCTCGCTGACAACCACCTCGAATGTAACCGAATCACTGAGCGCGGCCTCACCGTCGTCTGCTACCTCGATCGTTATGCTATTCGTCGATGGCCCCTGGGCCTCTGTCGGCGTCCACGTAAACTCGCCGGTATCCGGATCTACCGCAGCACCGGCGGGCGCGCCTTCACCAAGACCAAAGGTCAGCGTCTGCGCCGGTTCATCCACATCCGTGGCCGTGGCGGTGAATATAAGCATCGTCTGCTCGTCAACGGTTTGGTCTGAAACCGGCTCAACCTCCGGCGCCTCATTGACCTCGTTGACGACCACATCGAATGTAACCGAATCACTGAACGCGGCCTCACCGTCATCTGTTACCTCGATCGTTATGCTGTTCGTCGACGGCCCCTGCGCCTCGGTCGGTGTCCACGTGAACTCACCGGTCTCCGGATCTACCGCAGCACCGGCGGGCGCTCCTTCACCAAGACCGAAGGTCAATGTCTGCGCCGGTTCATCTACGTCCGTGGCCGTGGCGGTGAATGTCAGCATTGTCTGCTCGTCAACGGTTTGATCAGCGACTGGATCAATCTCAGGCGCCTCATTAACCTCGCTGACAACCACCTCGAATGTAACCGAATCACTGAGCGCAGCCTCGCCGTCGTCTGTTACCTCGATTGTTATGCTATTCGTCGATGGCCCCTGCGCCTCGGTCGGCGTCCACGTGAACTCACCGGTGCTCGGATCGACCACAGCACCGGCGGGCGTTCCTTCACCAAGACCGAAGGTCAACGTCTGCGCCGGTTCATCTACGTCCGTGGCCGTGGCGGTGAATGTCAGCATCGTCTCTTCGTCAAATGTGTGATCAGCGACTGGATCAATCTCAGGCGCCTCATTAACCTCGCTGACAACCACCTCGAATGTAACCGAATCACTGAGCGCGGCCTCACCGTCGTCTGTTACCTCGATAGTGATGCTATTCGTCGATGGCCCCTGGGCCTCTGTCGGCGTCCATGTGAACTCGCCGGTGCTCGGATCGACCACAGCACCGGCGGGCGTTCCTTCACCAAGACCGAAGGTCAGCGTCTGCGCCGGTTCATCTACGTCCGTGGCCGTGGCGGTGAATGTCAGCACCGTCTGTTCGTCAACGGTTTGATCAGCGACTGGATCAATCTCAGGCGCCTCATTAACCTCGCTGACAACCACCTCGAATGTAACCGAATCACTGAGCGCGGCCTCACCGTCATCTGTTACCTCGATCGTTATGCTATTCGTCGATGGCCCCTGGGCCTCTGTCGGCGTCCACGTGAACTCACCGGTGCTCGGATCGACCACAGCACCGGCGGGCGTTCCTTCACCAAGACCGAAGGTCAACGTCTGCACAGGTTCATCGACGTCCGTGGCCGCGGCGGTGAGGGTGAGCATCGTCTCCTCGTCAACGGTTTGATCAGCGACTGGATCAATCTCAGGCGCCTCATTAACCTCGCTGACAACCACCTCGAATGTAACCGAATCACTGAACGCGGCCTCACCGTCATCTGTTACCTCGATAGTGATGCTATTCGTCGACGGTCCCTGCGCCTCTGTCGGCGTCCATGTGAACTCGCCGGTATCCGGATCTACCGCAGCACCGGCGGGCGCGCCTTCACCAAGACCGAAGGTCAGCGTCTGCGCCGGTTCATCTACGTCCGTGGCCGTGGCGGTAAAGCTAAGCAAACTACCCTCGGTAATCGATCGATCCGCAACCGTGGAGAAAACCGGCGCCATATTGACTTCGTTGACGGTGATGGTGATGGTCTCAGAATCACTCGCGATACCGTCACTGACTCGGATCGTTACAGGATAATTGCCCGGCCCTTGGCTTTCTGATGGTATCCACGAAAAGACGCCTGAAGTCAGGTCGATGCTGGTCCCAGTCAGAGAACCGCTATCCAAGGAATAGGTCAACGGTTGGACCGGAACATCGCTGTCAATGGCGGAAGCCGTGAAGTTGAATTCCGAGCCTTCGCTCCCGGTGCGATTGCCGATGGGATCAAGTTCCGGAGGCGTATTGTCTTCGGCTACAATGATTGTGAAGCTCGCCATGCTGCTTAAGGGCGGACTTCCATTATCAGTCACCTTGATTGTAATTAAGTTCGTGCTTGGACCATGGGATTCACCAGTCTGCCAGTTGAATACGCCCGTAACGGGATCAATAGAAGCTCCTTCCGGGGCACCTGGAGCTAATTCGAAAGTCAATGCCTGAGTCGGCACATAGGGATAAATAGTATTGTAACTATGTTTTAAGCGCGTTCCGGCAATCGGTTCCTCGATGGTGCTGTCTGGCAATTGCCATCGAACCGCAAGATTATCTCCGCCGCCTCCTTCCTTCATTAAGGCCTCAATGTAGTAGTACCGGCCGGCTTGCAGCGTAATCGGTGATGATTGTTGTTCAGGATACTTAATCCATTCCCTTGATGAAGTCCAAGTATTAACCATGGCAATTTGTGATATATTTGCGGGTGAGTCGTCCGCGCTTAGAAACAGTGCCCCCTGGTCATCACTGGCAATCCAAAACACATAGTCGCCAGTTACGGGAGGTACAATAAATCCAGATATCCGCTGTCCATAATTATCATTAACATCAATGGGCGCCTCAAAGCTGTTTATTATTGAAGATGAAGAGGGATGATCGGGGAATATGGGAGCATTCGTCAAATCAGCCAAAGAATCGCCATTCAGATTGCCATAGACCTCCCGCACTAAGCCATCAATTCCCGGCCTGTCAATGGCGGAAGCCGTGAAGTTGAATTCCGAGCCCTCGCTCCCGGTGCGATTGCCGATGGGATCAAGTTCCGGAGGCGTATTGTCTTCTTCGGCTACAATAATTGTGAAGCTCGTCGTGCCGCTTAAGGGCGGACTTCCATTATCAGTCACCTTGATTGTAATTAAGTTCGTGCTTGGACCATGGGATTCACCAGTCTGCCAGTTGAACACGCCCGTAACGGGATCAATAGAAGCCCCTTCCGGGGCACCTGGAGCTAATTCGAAAGTCAATGCCTGTGTCGGCACATCGGGATCAATAGTAATGCAACCATGTTTTAAGCGCGTTCCGGCAATCGGCTCCTCGATGGTGCTATCGGGCAATTGCCATCGAACCGCAAGATTATCTCCGCCGTTTCCTTCCTTCATTAAGGCCTCAATGTAGTAGTACTGGCCGGCTTGTAGCATAATCGGTGATGATTGTTGTTCAGGAAACTTATTCCATTCCATTGGTGAAGTCCAAGTATTAACCATGGCAATTTGTGATATACTTGAGGGTGATTCGTCCGCGCTTAGAAACAGTGCCCCCTGGTCATTACTGGCAATCCAAAACACATAGCCGCCAGTTACGGGAGGCACAATAAATCCAGACATCCGCTGTCCATAATAGTCATTAACATCAATCGGCGCCTCAAAGCTGTTTATTATTGAAGATGAAGAGGGATGATCGGGAAATATGGGAGCATTCGTCAAATCAGCCAAAGAATCGCCATTCAGATTGCCATAGACCTCCCGCACTAAGCCATCAGCGCCCAGTAATTGAATGGTCAAAGCATGCCCCTCGGAAATGGTCCGATCCACAATATCAGGCAACTTCGGTGCTTGATTTACTTCGAGCACCTTGACGTTGAAGGACACCAGCGAAGTCAGCAGTGGCGATTCGTGCGCCGTGACAATCACGTTAATGTGATAATCACCCGGACCTTGATTTTCATTTGGACGCCAGGAGAACGCCCCTGTTTCCTGGTTAAGATCAGCTCCACTCGGTGGTTCATCAGCAAATTCGTATTTCACATTGGCGTTTGGAGGAAAAGGCTCTAGCAATTGAAGCTGGTACTGCAATTCATCTCCTTCAGATATTTCAAGGTCCGGTACAGATGCACACTCTGGTTGCCTATAGTATGTTGCCGGGAAAAGCCCGATATCGGGATAAGACCGCGCCCCAAGCAACTTCACAGGAGCGGCGGCACCACGGGCAGGGCTTCCGGGTTGGAGGCGAAAGTCGTAGCGTTCCGCATCGACGAACAGCGGATCCGCGTGAATCTGATTAGAGCCCAACCACGGCGCCCACCACTCCGGTGGTGAGGCAAAGTACGACCCAGGATCAAACAGACAGTAGTCGAGGGTGTTTTGAAGTGCGATCCCGTCATACAAGCCGAAATAGTCGTCAGCTAGAAGATGCTGCGGTCGGCTGTCGAAGTAGATGTTATTAAGAATCGCATTTGACCTGGCCTCGCCTGCAATTGCCAAGCCACTCACTTCGCTACGAGCGGACACATTGTGGGCGATCACGTTTCGGTCCCCGGAGAGCGACAGCCCATTTACCATCACGTCTGCCACCACGTTATCGTAGAAATGAACCTTGCTGTCTCTAAGTTTGGAGATTCTGAATCCACCGGCGCTATTGAGGATGACGTTACCCCGAACAATCGTCGGATTTAGCCCGGGTGCCTCTATGTCAATTCCAACGCCATGCCATGGTGCGCTACATTCCCAGACGATGTTTCCCTCAATCAAATTTCCACCTCTCCCACCACTTCTAATGCCATACTCGCTACCCCAATAGCAGAGGTTATTGATCACTCGCACTCCGCGCGCATACCAGCCCGTCACATTAATGCAATGGCCCCCTCGGTAATACACGTTGTATAAAGTTGATGGTCGGAGGTCACCCTCAACTTCAAAGCCGTGAAACCAGATGAACTGGCCCGAGATTGTCACGGTCGAAGACGTATTCGATTCCTCATCATGCCAACCCTCTGGCTGCCGAATTCGAACGCGCTCCCCAGGGAATGCGCTTATGACTATCGGCATCGTTCGCGTCCCCGAGGCGGAGTACGGGATCTCGAAAGGCTCCACATAGTCCCCGCCGCGTACGTAGAGCACGTCTCCTGCTTGGAGTTGATCAATGGCATGGGCGAACGTTCGCCAAGGTTGATCTATAGTGCCAGGGTTGGTGTCATCGCCAGTCGTTGACAGGTAAAGTGTCCGGTTCAGGGCTTTGAACTCGTAATGCTTCCGTGGCACGACCACCGTCCCGGGACCGCTGCTAGTCTGGATGGTCACAGCCTCGAAGCCTTCTTCCAGTGCCTCATCGACCCGCACCTGGAATGTCCTCGTGGATGTCATGGCCGGCAATCCGTCGTCAGTGACCGCCGCCACGAAGGTGTAGTTTGACGGCGCTTGCGTCGAGGTAGGCGTCCAACTGAAGACACCGTTAGTCGTCAGGTTCGCTCCCAAGGGGGACTCGCCAAGCAGGTGAAAGGACGTGGTCTGTGGTGGAAGATCGACATCCGTCGCGGATAGCCGAAACGTGAGTAATTCATTGGCGCGGACTACCTGGTTGTCAATTGGGTCAAAAACAGGGGCTCGATTCGGCTGCAAGGGATGGGGATCGTCCTCGTTCAAAACACCATCGCCATCCATGTCCGGATCACTCCCATCCGACAGGAAGTCACCATCCAAGTCAACCGGCACTGAGGCAGGATCAAGAGGATCGCTCTGTCCGTTGCCAACCTCATCTCGATCGAAGAATCCATCGCTGTCATCATCCTGATCGACCAGATCAACCACTCCATCACCATCTGTGTCGGTCGCCGGCGCAAAGGTGATCTCAAAGCGAGCGAAATTGAGTCCCCAATTGAGCGGACGGAACTTGAGGCGCCCCAGGGAGGTATCAACTAAAAATGGGAGTGACTCGATCATCGTATAGTCTCCCAGGCCTTTGCCGGGGATTACGAGATCGTCAACCGCCTTGCTTTGCCAATAGACCCGACACGCAGAGGCTGGAGAGTTGGCTGTTGCCCACATGGCCCGGACTCGCGCGAGCCCGGCCGACGGGAATTGAAACGTGTAGTTCCACCAATCTGACTCGTTCGCTAACCGAATGTTGATCCCTGTATCGCTCTGGCCGGTCTCAAGGGATACCGCCCCGGAATCGCGCCATCCGCTCTGATCCCCCTGTCCGACATCAAGGTCAAAGAAGTCCACCCCCTTTCTACCGACCTGACCTTCGCCGTAGCGAACGCCGAACTCGGCTGAAACGGGGTATCCCGGTGGAGAACCGTCCGTCCAATCGTAGTCCTCGGCCTCCCGATAGTAAGTCTCGGCGCCAGTCATAACATAGAGCTTTCCTGCAGATGTTCGCCCACCTGCATCGGACACTACCAAGCGGACGGGCCACACTCCCGGTTCGGCATACTCGTGCTCCGGATCTGCTTGGTCAGAAGTCGCCCCATCTCCAAAGTCCCAGGAGATCGTTAGAGGGTCCCGCCCACCGATAACCTCTGAGGAGAAAGCTACCGAGTACGGGGGGTCGGTTGGCTCCGGAGCTGCCAGTTGAGGGCGGGCGTGGAGTAGTGAACGAGGAATGACCGCAAAATTATCGAACGCGACACGCGTGCCATTGACACCGAACCCGATGACCCCATCCCCATGCAATTCCTTGATCGGTTGCTCCAAGATGAGACGTCCATCCACACTCACTAAAACCGCGTCCCAAAGCACGTCAATCACCACACGATAGACGTGGTCTCGATCAAACGGCAAATACGCTTTGCTAATCCCCGTATCCGACTGCAACTCAAGGCGAAGGGTTCCTTTGAAGGTGAAGTCCGGATCCGACGGTACATGCAGGCTCAAACGGTTGTCCGAGCCTCCCGCTGCGCCAGACCAGATGATCCAGCCCTCGCCTCCTGCCGCCTCAAAGGCAACGTCCGCCTCCACCGAATATTGATCCGCCAACCCGGTGGCGAGGTAAGACCAGCCCGATCCTGCTGGCGCCTCGGTCTGGGTGTACCGCCCATCAACGCGCCAGCTCCCGCTGTTGACCACAAAGCCATCCGCAACACCGTCATCGAAGCCCTCCTGAACCGTGGGGTTTTCGGTGCCCAGAACAAACACGTGGGTTTCCTTCGTAGCGCTGGTACCTCGCTGATCCATGCAATCGACTCTGACCCGATAGACTCCGGCGTGGTCATAGGTGTGAGATAACTCAGTTCCCCAACCCTCATTCCCGTCACCGAAATCCCAGTGGAAGACGAAACCCGGCTTACCCCCCACCGCGTTTGCCCGGAAATTCACCGTAGCCGTATCGGCTTCAACTCGTTGCAGATCTTGCTCGATCCGCACATCAAAGTAGTTCTCCACTATCCAGTGGTTGACCTCAGCGCTTTCCTGCTGAAGCGGTCGCAGGTTTCCGATGTTGTACTCATGCCCCCCCCAGCAGTAGAAACCGAAGCCGTTAAGCGGGACACCTGCCCGCTCCGCGGCCGTCCATTGCTCGATAAGGCTACCCTTCGGGGGAATCGACTCTTTGTCGTACGCAAACGCCTTTCCAACAAACAGCCAATCCTTCGGCTCCTCCCAAGCGTGGAATGCCCACCAATCGAGGAGCCCATTGCGTATCACGCTCGCATGCTGCGGCAGTTTTGGATACACGTCATGGATAATCCCGTCGAAACTTCGGAAAGCAATCTTGTGATCGTGTTCAAAGGTACCCGGCTCCGTCTCGGGGTCAACCACATAGACGAGGGCATTTGGGGCCCACTCCCGTATTCGCTCGCAAACGTAAGTCTGAAAGGCCGGTGATCGGTAGTGAAGACTTGGCTCATCGAACGGCAAAAAGCAGAATAAGGCGGGGTGGTCTTTGAGGCTTTTGACATACTCGCTGTAGTCTTTCGCCAGCTCCCCACCATAGAGCGCAACGGGGGATTCTGTCGCGTCTGGATACTGCGCCGTGCCCAAGAACACCGATGACTTGTTCTCCTTGCGGGGCTCAACCTCTGCGCTAAGCCCATAGCCTAATCCATTCAGATATGCCGCCAGCTCGCCGATGGTATCCCTGTCTGAGCTATCGAGGGGGATTCTGAGCATATTCAGAGGATGCCCATCATCGGCCAGAAGCACCAGAGACGGGTTCGCCTCAGTGTAGTGCTGTCGAACTTGACACTCGAGTCTTGTTGGTGCGTCGGGAGCACTCTGATCCACTGCCAACCACAACCAGCGCACTTCAGCCCATTTATGAAGCCCTGCTATCACCTTGATTCCCCGCTTGTGGGCCTTGTCCATCATCTGGAGCATGGAGTTGATGTCACCACCGTAGGAGTGAACGAGGGTAAATCCCGCTTCAGCGATCCAATCCCACAAGTCGTCAGAAAGGACTTCTACGTGGTACAGCAGTCTATGAAACGTCGTGTCGTGTGTACGAACCTCCTGGGGTGATGTATGGCCGCCAATGGTCACAACCTGGGCCTCCCCCTCACTGCCCAAGCGCGCTTCTCCGATCACGGTGCCGTTCCCAAAGGCCTCGCCGGCAAACCGGATCCGGTACATGAAAGTAAAAGGCGCAGACGGCACATTGTTCCAGCGAAACAACAGGCAACCGGTCTTTCCAGCCATAGGCGCCGACGATGGCGCCGGCCCGTCAACGATCGAGTCGAACACCCACCCGGTTGGAAGCTGTTCCTCCAACTCCAGGGCAGTCGCGGGATCTCCGCGGTGATTCACGTAGATGGCAATGTCCATCGTTCCAGGCGGAAAGGGGGTCGGGGGCAGCAACGTCCGGCAAGCAACCACGGCGGAATCGGGAGGTGCCAGCGTAATTTCGGCCGAGGCCACACTTGAGGAGCCAGCTCCATTCCTCACCTTGCAGTAGATGCGCTTGGGTCCCGCGTCACTGCTCATGGTAAACGGCAATGCCGTAGCATACGATTGCCATTGAGCGCCCGCGAAATCCGGCTGCTCACTCATTATGATCACGCTTGGATGCCCCGCTACGACCGTATCGATTACCACTTCCCGATTTGTTGTGGAGGTGACACCCTCATTAATCTGGAAAGAGCTGATCGTTGGCGGCTCCAACGCCTCGGCTTGCTCAGCCGTAACTTGAACATTATCGATGGCCCACCAATGATCCCAAGCGGCCTCGTGAAACCGCCATCGCAATCTGAAGCGCTTTCCATCCGCCCATTGGCTGACGTCGATTAACTCCGAGTCGGTCACACCCCCATCAGCGCCTGTGTGCTGGTAAATACTGATCCAGTTCTCGTTCCAATTGCCCGTCGTCTCATTAATCGTGTCGAGCAAAACGGTGAAAAGTTGAGCTGCATCCGAATTACTGTTTACTTGCAGATTGTGGGTAAAGTGCAGTTCTGTCCCGGTGAAGTCTCGGCAGTCGATCGTTGGACTAATAAGCGACTCATCGATACGAGCCCAAGGATAGTTGCCAGAGTCAGCGGTGGCATACCGCCCTTGCATGGCGGTGAAAGAACTTGGGTACGGCTCCGAATCTGTGCTTCTAATGGCCCAGGCAACTTCGTTTCGGCCAGAACCGTTGACAACACTCCATTCTCCATCCGCCTGCAGCCGCTCAGCGCTCGGGTAGGCTTTGAAGCCTTCCTGATAGACAATCCGGCGCGTTGCCGGAGAGGCGGCAAACTGATACCCGATTAGATCTAGGTCGGCTGCCGCGTCCGCCATCTCCAGGCGCAGTGTGTGTTGGCCGGCGCTGGAGAAGAAGGATTCAGTGGCCGGAAATTCCACTAACTCCTCATAAGAGCCAGTGTGACAGACTGCTTTGGCCACCTGCTCTTCATCCCAGTAAATGTTGATCGTCGCTACATTTGGAGTGCCAGCGCGAATCGCCAGCTTGACCCATCCATCGGTCGGCACATCGAAACTGTAACGCCACCAATCCCCCATGGACGTATGGGTAATAACGTATTGGTTCTGATCAGGGTCTGGATCTTTGTCCACGACCCACATCGAATCCGGACGGTAGGGATTAGCCGGCATTACCCAAGAAACGTACTGGTAGAAATAGTCGAAGCCGGGATCGAGGTCTGAGTCAAATGGAGGCTCATTCGCGGGAGGACAATTGGAGTACCCAGGGTAGTTTCCCCCTCCGTAGTTGTAGTTCTCCATCTGGCGGACCTGCATATCCACCCTCGTGCTCTCCGTCGGTGTCGAGGGCAATCCCACCTCCCCGACTGCGTTCATGGCCGACACTCGATACCGATAATCGTGGTCTGCGATAACCGACTTGTCATGGTAGCTAGTCCCTTCAACCCAGATCAGGTTTTCCCACCTCCCGCCATCTGCACTGCGGCTGACTACGTATCTCGTAACTTCCGGAGAGGAACTCGTACTCCAACGCAACTGCGCTGACAATGTCATCTCGACTTCCACAATCTCCGGGGGAGCTGGAGGATTCCTTTGAGCGGTAGGCAAAGGGAGAGGCGAAAGGTAATTACCGGAGATGGGTGGATCGTCATTCTGAAGCTCTGGATCACCTGGCTTTTGCCACGCCACTGCCAGATTATCACCTCCTTCGCCTTCTTTCATGAGCGCTTCGATATAATACTTCTTCCCAGCCTCCAAGGGGATGGGATCGGAAATGTTTGAGGGCTGCAAAGCAGAGAGGTCAAGTTCAGCATCACCGGCTGGTACGAACATCAGGTAGTCAATGTCCAAGTCGCCTGGTAAAGTCGTAAACCGAAGCGTGCGTGTACCTTCCATGTTTACCCTTGCGATTCCTTCTGTGTCGTCTCGGAGTGGGACAGAAGTGAAGTGCTCCCAACCGCGCGTCCACGGTGCCCGAAAAGTGCCTAGTTTCATGGTCGACTGAGTGGTTGTACCCACGCCATCCGTCACTTCATCAAGTTGTCCCGAGATGTCGTTACCCCCCGAGGAAAGCCGGGCCAAAACAAAGTAATCGCGCCCCGGCGAGGGGAACAGTCTTGTATAGTTCATCCAATCACCAGCATCATTCCAGCCTACTCCATGGTTAACCGTCACCTCGAATGCACCGCGGTCTCTCCAGCCGAGGGTTCCGGGTCGACAGTAAGTCTCGACCGCTGTGTCAGCCCGATAGGTTGGGGAGAGGTTATCCATAGCCTCCTCATGCCAGTCGTAATCGGCGTCCGCATTTGAGCCCAACCCTTCATAGGCCCCGCCCTGATAGAGGCCGTGCATACCAATGGATACATCAGTCACAAAGCGCCCTCCTTCGTAGTCAAAATCCTCAGCCTCGATGAAGAGGGCATTAGTAAAGAATTCCAGTGGAGGCCGCAGGGGCCTCGATTCTTGGTTCGATCCCGTTATCCACGAACGCTCAGGATTCCAACCAGGCTCGGAAGCGATAATTCGTTTATTGGCGGGATTCGAGTCGGTACTCAAATAAATCGCTCCCTGATCATCTGAGGCTAGATAGAACACATAGTTACCCGTTATGGGCGCAGTCACATAGCCTTGGAACTGCACACCGTAGTTGTCTCGCACGTTAGTTGGTGTCTCGAAGCTTGAAGGCCAGTCAACCAAGTCCGGATACTCAGGGAAGCTAACGTGATTCGTAAGGTCTGCCAAGCTTGTGTCGCCTCCGATATTACGGAATTCTTTCCGCATGATTACACCGTCAGTCTGAAGAAATAGTACTCCGCTGCCCGGGAGGATGGTGTTCGGGGGCTGCTCTTGGTCCTGAATTTCCTGTAGAGTAAGCGCGTAAACCGCCCCTTCCGGGATTGGCGTGGTGTACAAGTAAACACTGCTGATACCAGCCATCGCCACACGCTGGACGACAACCCCATGGTCGATGGAGTAATGAGAGGTATTCGTAGCCGTGGCGGGATCAATAGGACTAGAGAAACTAACCGTAACCCGATTCGAGTTACCCCGGGTTTGAGCATCCACAACTTCCAATGCGTGATTCTTGAAGGCTAAAGCGAGTTGCCCCAATACGAGCGCCAAAATGAAAAGACGGCTTTGCATAAAAAAGGTCTTCTTGCTTATTTTAATTAGGCTTTGAATTGTACTTATAAAGAGCAGGGATTTAATTGCAAGCCCAAAATGAAACCAAGCAGCAATTCTCATTTTGAGGCGGAGCGCGGCTGTGTGCGCAGAACCAGCCGCTGCGGCTGCGAACGCTACAGGCCCTCTCAGGATTCAGGATTAAGGGGTCTCACGCCCGGCCGCTTCGTTCCCACAGTATCAGGAAAAGGTAGTAATGCGAAGGGCGATAAGGTTTTTCATTGCTCAGGCTCGGAGCAATGAAAAATTCATAACTCCGCGCCTCGAGCCCATAATCCTCAATCCGTACCCCTCAATCCAGCATAACAGCTCAACACCTGGAAGAACGACATCCCCAGTAACTTAGCTAGAATTGAATAACCCCGGGTGGCGCGGCTTGCCCTGGGCTCGTTATTTTGCATAATAGGCGCTAGCGATATATTATCGGTTGATAAATGGGTAAACATAGATGGGTAAATGAGCTCGAGACCAAGAACTGAATTTAACGAACGATTCAACATCAGCCACCTTCCAGAAGACCTCCCGAAGGCGACCACGAGCCAGGTAATCAAGCACCTGGCCGCATCTGTGGCGATATACGGCGTGGTGCTTCTGCTGTTTATTTTTAATCCCTGGTTCAAACAGCTTCTGAGCGTCTCGTTCGGCAAATTCAAGGCGCTGCATTTTTATTATGCTTACTTTATTTGTTACATCGTCGTGGCGCCGGTTGTTTACCTCATATTCCGTCCGCGATCGCTCTGGCGCTCAAAGAACCTATTGATTATCGGCTACCTGAGCAGGATATTCCGGTTGGCGACCAACCGGGAGAGTCCGACGATAACCGAATCCTGGAAACCCGATTACAATGAGCTCAACGCCCTCATGTTTCTTGTCATCAAGATTATTTACGGGCCGCTCATGTTGAATTCTGCAATGTTCGAGTTAAGGCGTTATCCGGGACTAATATTCGAGCTCAAGCTCAGCGCCGATTGGTTGATAGCATTGGACAGGTGGTACCTGTTGTTTGTGACATCGATATTCTTCGTGGACTCGACTCTGTTTTTTATCGGATACCACACCGAGATGGGATTCCTGAAGAACAAGCTTAAATACGCCGAGACGAATCTGTTCCGCATCCTCGTCTGTATCGCGTGCTACGCCCCGTTCAACATGGTCACGGCCAACATCCTCGGTCCGTCGAACCACGATGTGCGCATCCTTTTCATGGGCGATATCGCGCATCCGATCACATGGGTACTACGCGGATTGGCGGCGCTTTTTCTTTTAACACTGATCTCGGCATCGACGTTCCTTTTCACGAAGGCAAGCAACCTGACAAACAGGGGCATAGTAAAAACCGGCCCTTACGCCGTTGTCAGGCATCCGGGATACATATCAAAAAACTTGTTCTGGCTGATGACGCTGATACCGCTGTTCATACCTAATCCGGAATCCAATAATTTTTCATGGACGCGTTACAGTGTTCAGTCCGTCTCCACGCTCTTCGGTCTTTTGGGATGGGGTACAATTTATTACTTACGCGCCATTACCGAGGAGCAATTCCTGCGGCGTGATCCTGAGTACGTCGAATACTGCAGGAAAGTTAAGTACAGATTCATCCCCGGAGTAATATGAGGCCGCCTCCGCGTCGCGCCTACCGGAACATCATATCCATTGTCTAAAACGATTCTTGTGTATAAACTCGGATGCGTAACGTTAAAGTTCAAATACGGATTAGGCAAACACAGCTCACGTAGGAATAGCCGAGACAAATGACCTCGACAGAGGAAAAAGAATTAATCGCCGCTTGTCTCGAAGGGGACACAACGGCCTGGGACAATCTGTTCGACGAACACTACACGCCCACGGCCAGGTTTGTCTTCCAGCTCGGCGCCGATCTCAACCCCAGCGATGTCGAGGAAATCTGCCAGGAAACATTCATCACAATCGTCAAGAAACTAAAGGATTTCCGGTTCAAGAGCAGTCTCAGAACATGGATTCTACGGGTCTCCGCAAACAAGGCCCACGATTATAGGAACAAGCAGCTCGCCGCAAAACGCGGCGGCGGTACGTATTCGGTTCCGCTCGAACAGGACAACGCGCCGTTCAATAGTCCCATCGATACATTGCGCAATCCGGGACTTCAACCGGATGAAGAACTTATCAATTCCGAACAAATGACATTACTCCAACAATGCATAGATCAGTTGAAACAACCGTGCAAGGAGTTGATCGAGCTCCGGTATTTCGCGGATATGCCATATGATGAAATTGCGCGCGAGTTCAACCTTAATCCCAAAACTATAAGCTCCAGACTCAGCCGGTGCCTGGACAAGCTGGAACGTATAGCCGTCAAGGTCTTCAAACCGGAGAAATCACGCGATAATTACGTCTAACTAATAGAGTGGATATGCCGTCGAGCGAAAACAGGAATATCGAAAAACTGATCAGGGCCTTCGCGCAAAGGCGCAGGGACTCTTATGGTCACGCAGAAATGCCGGCTTCCACCAGGGCAAAGTTGCACTCGGAGATTTCACGGATGTATCACAAACGCGCACAGCCGGCATTCTCCCCGTTGACAAGACTGCTTCTCCGCTGGGCATTGGCGTGCGCATTCTTCGCCATTATCTCGCTCACCGCCCTGTTCTTGCTGAACACAGATAATGGTGGTGACGATTTCACCATTGCCGGCAAAACGAAGCGCGCCGTACCCGAGGAATCCGTCAAGTCAATCCAATCGCGAACCACTTCGGCGCCCAAGCAACAATCCTCTGTTGAAACGGATAAACCTAAATCGCCAATGCGCGAAGGCGAGCGTCGAACACAAACGCGGAGCTTTGAATCAAAATACGCGGATTCACGCGCACGCGCTTTAGAACAATTCGAACCATCGTTGACACCCCGCAAACCCGAGCAACCTGCTGACTCGTTAACGGCGTCTAAATCTAATAAACCACAACCGACAGCACCGGCCACGATGAAAGAAGAACAATCCCTCGCCCTCGCAGCCGCTCCCGTCGAACATGAGAATACCGTTTCAAACAAGCGGCGCTTGGCCGGAGGCGCAGCTCAATTACCAAGCGGAAGTCAGAAAATGTTACTCTCGAGGTTCAACCTCAAACGTACCGGCCGCGAGATTCGCATTGTCGACAGCGACGGCTCGGTCTACATAGGCACTATACCGGCCACCGACGCAAAACTCGGCCGGCGCATCACGGACATCGACTCATTCGAATTCGAAAAAGGCGTTGATATTGCGCGCGACGAAAGTGGGGTATCGAATTACCGGGAAATTCCGTTTACCGCCACCGGCACTAACAACACGTTGAATGAGGCAATCTTCCTCGAAGCCAAATTACTCATCCCGGATACCATATCATCCATCGATAATTATTTATTCTTCGGCGTGAAGGCAGGACGGGATGATTCCGTCACAGCAACCGGCGGCGTCGAATCCGCGGTTTCTAACGGGAAAATCGCCGTTCCGCTCCTGATTGAAGGCCGAGTAACCGTCGATAAAACCAATACATACGATTTTACAGCCACCTCGATACCCGAGAGTACGACAGAGGATTGATGGATTCGTGGGAAAATATTTACTGCGAAAGGATCGGGAGGTTAAAGAATCCGTAAAGCAATTAAGCGTAGGACGAATAAATGTCCCTCTCCTCTCTTACGTACCCGTTCACGTCTCGCCCCCCGTCCCCATTCGCCTAATCATCTTCCGGGAATTCCAAATAGCTTTTTTTTCGTGCGAATTCAAGGAGAGCATCTACAATGCGCCGACCGGGTGCGAAGAACACCCGGATGGAGTAAGGGATATTTTATGTCCATGTGTTTATATAATTCAGTGAGCGTACGTGTAATTGCATTACTGGTTATTTCGTTTTTTTGCATTCACAGTTACGCTCAGGCAGACGGACAGACGCTTTTGACCAACGCCGTCCAAGTACTTAAGCTTGAAACCGACGAGGCGAACAAGGGTGTGCCGGTGGAACTAAACGGTATCGTCACCTATAGCGATCAGGGTATGCCGGCCTTGTTCGTCCACGACGGAACCGCAGGCATATTCATCAACCCGGCATCCAAATTGCGTGAGTTCAGTCCGGGCGAGCTTCTCGAGATAAAGGGATACTCCGGCGCCGGCGAATACGCGCCGGTGATAACAAACGCCCGAATAAATGTAATAGGTGATTCACCGTTACCGGAACCGAAAACTTGCTCGATCAATGAAATCCACTCGGGGTCGATGGACAGCCAATGGGTTCGCGTCCAGGGAACAGTGAGAAACATAAGTGAAGCTTACGGGTACCTCACCATAAGAATCCGTGACAAAACAGAAGACCTTCAACTATGGATCAAGGACTTCCCGAAGACCAACCTCATGCACATGGTCGGCGCAGAAATCAGCGTCACGGGCGTCTGCGGCCCGGTGTTCAATAAGAGCAGGCAACTAATCCGCGGCCTCCTTTTTGTGACCGGAATGGATAATATCCACATCATCACTCAGGCGGCGCCGGCGTTTTCGACTCCGATAGTTTCCATCGACTCCATACTCCGCTACCAGTATGGCAGGGATATGAATAAACCCTACCATATTAAAGGTGTAGTTACTGCAAAGGTATCCGATCAAAATGTATACTTAAAAGACGATTCGGGCAACATCAAGGTACTTCTCCAAACACCGGAAACACCTGAACCCGGCGATATTATCGAAGTCACCGGCTTCCCCGTGCACGGCGAATACGCGCCCAGGCTCGAAGACTCGCTGTTCAAAACAGTCGGGCATACCGATCCGCCGGCGCCGACACCGATAGATATCTTCGATATCTTCGACGAGAACCATCATTCCGAACTCGTAAGCATCGAGGGCACACTCGTCTCCGAGTCGCTCAGGCCGGTTCTGCTTCCTTCCAATTCGTCGGACTGGGGACTCACGAATAACCTATATCTCACCTTGAGAAGCGAGGACTGGCTCTTCAACGCCGAATTGGACAGACCCAATACAAACAGCATCCCCATACTTCAAACCGGAAGCAGACTGCGCCTGACGGGTATTTGCGATGTGTCGTTATACCGAGACCGTTCAGTCACCACTTGTTTGATTCTGCTGGATTCCGCCGAAAATATTGCCGTAATACAAAATCCGCCATGGTGGAACAAGCACCGAATTATTCTTGCGCTTGAAATACTGGCAGCATGCACGGTCGCCACGCTTCTTTGGATCGGACTGCTCAGATTTAAGATTCGCCGCCAAGCCCAAACCATACTTAATCGCGCCAGGCATGAAGCAACCATCGAGAACATGTACCAAAACGTCTTCTCTAACGCCGGCGATTTGATTTTCACACTGGCCGGCGACCAGCGCATCATTTCTTTGAACCGCGCCATGGAAACAACCATAGGATTGAGCGCATCCGATATAATCGGAACGTATATAACCTCCCTTATGCCGCAGACGACCGACCATGGCGAGATAACTCGGCTACTCGGATCAGCGGCGCCACATGTCTCGTTCGAGATGCAGATTCAGACACCGAACGGCATTCACGCACTCGAAGTCAACGCCTCTCTGATCGATACCCCGGACACCGACCATGCACGCCAATGTATAGCGCGCGACGTAACAAAACAGAAACAAACCGACGCGGCGCTCAAACAAGCATACGAGGAACTCGAACAACGCATCGAAGAACGCACAAAGGAACTGGCCGAATCAAACAATCGATTACAGAATAATATCGCTGAACTCCGTGAAACTGAAAACACGCTCTTATACGAACGGCGCCTATACAAGGCCATGATGGATAACCTCCCCGACTTCGTTTATTTCAAGGATAAGGAGAGCCGTTTCATATCACTCAACAAGGCCATGGCGAACCGGTTCAATACCGATAACACATCGGAAATAATCGGTAACACGGACTTCGACCTCTATTCAAATACCCACGCCACAGCCGCGCGCGAAGACGAAGTCTCGATACTGAAAACCGGCACCCCCATAATCAACAAGGAAGAACGCGAGATTTGGAAGGACGGCCGCGTCGTGTGGCTCTCTACATCGAAGATGCCGCTCCACGACGACGCCGGCAATATTATCGGTACATTCGGGATATCGAAAGATATCACGACCAAGAAAATAGCGGAAACCCAAATCCAACGCGCCAAGGACGAACTCGAAACACGCGTAGCCGAACGCACGGCGGAACTTACCAGGATAAACGCCCAACTCCGCGAAGAGATTCAACAACGTGAACAAGCCGAAGCAGCACTCCGGCAATCCCAGAAAATGGAAGCCATAGGCCAACTCGCCGCAGGCATAGCACACGACTTTAATAACCTGGTCACCATTATCCAAGGCTACACAACATTGCTGCTCCGCTCGAACCTGCCGGACGAAGACGATCAGATGGCGCTCATCGAGATACACGACGCATCAAAGCGCGCCGCCGACCTCACACGCCAACTCCTTGCATTCAGCAGGAAACAAGTGCTCCAGCCGCGCCCGATCAACATCAACCACACAATCGAGTTCATGATCAAGATGCTCAGACATCTCTTGAGCGAGAGTATCTCGATCAATTTCCAACCGTCTAAAAACCTGCCCGCAGTCAAGGCGGACGCATCGATGATGGAACAAGTCATCCTCAATCTCGCATTGAACGCCCGAGACGCCATGTCCGAAGGCGGTACGCTGACCATTACTACTGCGCCCGAGGAAATCCGCGATCAGCAAACCGAATCCCCAGGCCGCTTTCTCAAGCTCACGATCAGTGACACGGGCTGCGGCATGGACGAACAAACCTTGTCACGCATATTCGAGCCGTTCTTCACGACCAAGGAATTCGGCAAAGGCACCGGCCTCGGCCTAGCCACCGTTTACGGCATAATAAAACAACACTGTGGCACTATCGAAGTGGACAGCGCCCCCGGCAAAGGCACAATCTTCCGCGTCTACTTGCCGGCAATGGACGCACCCGCCCCATCACCAATCGAAACCGAAGAACTCGCTCTCCCTGAAACCGGTGCCGAGTCCATCCTCGTTGTCGAAGACGAAGCGCCGTTGCGCAAGCTCATGACCAACATGTTCACAAGCCTCGGATACCACGCCGTCAGCGCATACGACGGTGTCAAGGCAATCGAGGTATGGAACGAATATTACCACGGGTTTGACGTCCTTGTCACCGACCTGGTCATGCCACGCGGGGTATCGGGAAGAATCCTCGCAAAACGCCTGCGCAAAGACGAGCCGGGACTTAAAGTAATATTTATCAGCGGCTACTCCACGGAGATAGAACACTCGGGAATCATCCCGGACGCCGATACCGTATTCCTAAAAAAACCGTTTGCAATGAACGACCTGGCCGCACTTATTCGTAAAATCGTTTCCAAGTAAACACGATGCATTGTATGTTATCAATCACACCATCCTAAACCGCCACCTTTACATACAAAACCAACCACCGGCCAGCCGTCCGCATCCCATACCAACGGCCTTATAGCAAGCCGGGAACGCCCGTAATCGGTTCCGTCGTAATAATGGCAGCTGAAGTACCCGGAATGCCCCGGTACTATATCCGTGACCCACGCCGGTTTCTCATCAAACACACGCGGACCACGCGCCCAGTTTCGCAAGTCGCCGGACCTCCAAGACCTGATACCGCGTCCGGTCGAAAAAAGCCAATACTCGCCATCGCACTTTGCAATGGACGATGGATCATGCAGGCGCACATCCAGTTTACCGCGGCGCCTTAGAAAGGCATCAGCGTTCTCGTAAGTTCCACCCTGATTTTCGCTCGAGTCGCGCTGTTCCACCGCTTTTATCGCCTTTTTAGTTTGCTTGGCCGAATCGCCTAATACAGCTGGAAACGATACAACAAACACAGATACAACCAAGAACACGAACGATATCGCCTGCAATAGTAGTGAAAGCGATTTAACCGTCGCCACGGCAACAGTTCGATTAAACCTATTCATACCTCTCGAATCCCTCCCCGGGCATTCAATGCTACCTCCCCGATTCAAATTCATCCTCTCTCGCATACGCGCGCCTCCGCTATTATCAAACCATTGAATCCGGGGGGAAGTTTATCCGTATTTAAACTGTCTGACAACACCTCAATACCTTAACAGCCATTTATTAGCTTCTTAAGCAATTAATCAGCAGGTATATTTCTGTTGGAAAATTCGGATAAAGCCAAATCCCGCGCATTCCGTGCCTTCCGTGGTTAAAATTATTCTTTCATTTACCCCGCACGGGTATTAAGGATAGTCGTGTATGTCGAACGAAAGTATGGACATAAAATACGTGGCGCAATTGGCCAGGGTTTCATTAACGCCCGAAGAAGAGCGAATATTCAGCGGCCAACTCGAGGAAGTGCTGGGATACATTGAGCATCTGAAAAAAGTGGATGTCTCCGGCGTCGAGCCCACAGCGCATGCCGTACCGCGTGAAAACGTGACACGCCCGGATGAAATAGCCGGTTCGCTCCCGCACGAGGACGCCCTCAGAAATGCGCCGTCGAAATCAAACGGCTTATTCGTCGTGCCGCAAATAGTCGAATAATCAACCATCCGCCAACCAAAATGCCGAACAGTCTTACAATAGCCAAACTCGCGGAACAGCTCGGAAAAAAGCAGGTATCCTCTCAGGAAATAACCGGTGCATGCCTCGATCAGATAGAAAAGATCGACGCGAAACTACATAGTTTCCTGCACATCGACGCCGAGGATGCACTGGCCCAGGCCAAGGCTGCCGACTGCATGATCGCCCGAGACGGAAACTCCACTCATCCTCCGCTCCTAGGCATCCCCGTGGGCATGAAAGACATAATCGCCGTCAAAGGCCAACCGCTCACCTGCGCCTCGAAAATAATCGACAACTTCATCTCACCTTACAATGCAACAGTAACGCAGCGCCTGCGCGAGGCGGGAGCAGTCCTCCTCGGACGTCTGAATATGGACGAATTCGCCATGGGCAGTTCCACCGAAAACTCCGCCCTCGGCCCTACACGGAATCCGTGGAACCAAGAACATACACCCGGCGGCTCCTCCGGCGGTTCCGCTGCGGCGGTGGCCTCGGACGAATGCATCGCCGCCCTAGGCTCGGACACAGGCGGCTCCATCCGACAACCGGCAGCTTTTTGCGGGTGCGTCGGATTAAAACCCACATACGGACGCGTATCACGTTTCGGCCTCGTCGCGTTCGCTTCGTCCCTCGACCAAATAGGCCCGATCACCAAGACAGTAGAAGACGCCGCGCTCCTTTTGGAAGCCATCAGCGGCCATGATCCAAAGGACTCGACGAGCATCCCCGCACAGGTGCCCGCCTATTCGCAGGCATTGAACGCCGATATCCGCGGCCTCAAGATCGGACTGCCGAAAGAATACATGGTCGCAGGCCTCTCCGATGAAGTGAAGAACTCGATAAACCGGGCCGTTGAACATTTATCCGGACTAGGCGCCGAAATAATCGACATCTCACTGCCACACACCGAGTACGCGGTCGCTACGTACTACATAATAGCCACAGCAGAAGCCAGCGCGAACCTGGCCAGGTTCGACGGCATACGTTACGGCCGCCGGAAAGAGGGGAAGGACCCCATCGAACTATACTGCAATACACGCGGCGCCGGGTTCGGCGCGGAAGTAAAACGTAGGATCATACTGGGAACATACGCCCTTAGCAGCGGATATTACGACGCCTATTACTTAAGGGCGCAAAAAGTACGTACGCTTATAAGACGCGATTTCCTTAACGCCTTCGAACACGTCGACGCCGTAGTAACACCCACCACCACCTCACCTGCCTTCAAGCTGGGCGAAAAAATCGAGGACCCGCTCCAAATGTACTTGACGGACTTGTTGACCATTTCCTGCAACTTATCGGGTATATGCGGCATAAGCATACCCTGCGGCTTCAGCGCAAACCCGCAGCTGCCGATCGGACTCCAAATACTGGGCAAACCATTAGACGAACAAACTATACTCAAGATCGCCCACGCATACGAGCAATCAACCGTCTGGCGTGAAGAAAAACCGGACTTAACCGCATTTCAATGAATTTGAATGCCTTCTACGCTCCACCAGTTTCGGTGCCGAAGTTTAGTCTCAGTCATATCAATCTTGTCTATCCTGTCGCGGCTCCCATCCGGCAAAAAATCGCAGTCGACCTCCGTCGGTTTCTGCGGCCAAGAAGTTATATCCACCTTTATGATTGCCCCGTTTGTCGTATTCATAAAGTAGTCAGTTTTAATCTTATCTTCTGCCGCTGGCGTAGACTTAATCCGGTGCCACGAGCCACAATTTTGGGTTACAGTAGTATACACCTCTTCCTATACCAAAATGCTAACTTACAAACATAAATCGCAGCGCCAAATAATATTAAATTACATGATACTGGCTCAGGAATCAATTGGGCCGAAAATTTAATGCAATCAAGACTTCCACTGCTATTTATTGCAGTAAAACTTAATTCACCTGTTTCTCCAGTGTATTTTTCTATGTTGACTCCATATTTACGATATTTTCTATTATTTTCTGTTACGCCTAAATCCATTACGTTCAAATCTTGTCCTTCGAATGTTACAGCTATGTTTACATTATATGCATGGAATATTAATGATTTAGCGCTTATCGGAATTTGACCATGTTGCGCAATTGACGCATCATGCCGACCTTCCGGGACGCTAACCTGTAATATGACGGAATAATCTCCATCACACGCTTGATAACTTGAATCTGGACCATGCAATGATATTGCTGCTGTTCCTATACTTACAGTATTATAGTACATCCGCGTAATACGCTTATTGTCTATATATGCCTCCCATCCAGGAATCGCGTTGCTAGTCGCCACCTTGTACTCGGAATCTTGAATCAATGGAACAACAGGGTCATCGAAGTTTAGATTTCTAAATGTGCCTTGGCAATAGCCATTTAATATTCCAATACTATAAATAGCGAATAATAGTGCTAAGTTAATTATCCTTATTTGCATAATATCTACTTATCTTTTAATTAACGACTTCTTTAATAGATATCCAATGTGAAACAATAATATTATTATATAATTGCTCGATTCTGGAATAGCATCATTGGAATAATATATATTATCTATACTGGATATTTCTAATATTGGCGCACCTAAATGTGTGAACGGTAACTCACCACTTTGTCCTGCATAATTCGATATATCCCCACCTACAATATCCGCGTTCTTATAATTACCAAGCCATGTTATAGGTATTTCTTGACCACTAAATGTTACTTTGATATCATCAGGATTTACTGCATAAAATATGATTGAGTTGATGTCTTTCGGTAATATACCAGTTTGACCAATAGAAGCAGTTTTAGGATTACCTCCTTTCGAGTGTTGCAGCCCTACCGAATAACTGCCTTGTAATGGCGTTAATGTTGATTTATAATCATGAATAGAAACCGCTGGAGAACCAACAGCGTATGTATCGTATACCACATAATTATCTTGTTTATTTCCAGTATACACAGTCCAATAGGGTAATGCTTCAGATGCATCAATTAATGAAGGATTGATCTCACCGTTAAATGGGACTATGTTTGCTTGCTCGAAATCGAGATTTTTGAATGTGCCTTGCCCTTGTGCAAGTAATGCACACATAACAAGCCCAAATAGTATAGTTGCTGTCCTCTTCATTTTTTTATCGTCTTATTAAAGGCGCGCCAACTGCTTGAAACATTGTGTTCTTCGTGAGGCCCAAGCAGTTACCGTATCGTCCGTTTTCAATGCCAGGGAATGTTATACACCTGCAGCAATCTCTAAACGTTTGTAAGATTCTGTGGCACATCTATTTGGCACATAGGGGTATCGTCATCCCACGCCGTCAGGATCGCCTTGTTTCCGCAGTCGAGTAACAATAGACAGTGCCGGATAAAGTTATCCCTGCGCCGGGTAAATACTTCATCACAGCGCCGCCGTGAAAATAGGTATTGCCGTCTGTGGATAATCCTCCTCCCACTAAATATGTATTCCCACTGTAAAAGGCCAGATAATCGTAGCTCCCGGTGAACACATAATCCAACACCACACCACCGCTCTGGACAGGCGCCGATGCAAGTTGCATAGATTTCTGCTCGTCCACGGCCCTGGGTGCCGGCGGCAGCTCGCGCTCTTGGACGGATGTTATCCGGTATCCGACGTCTTCCGCCTCCGCCTGTTTAAGCTCCGCGTTCATCTCAAGCATCTCAACGTACCCGATCGATTCGCAGAGAATCCGGCGTCCATTAATCTCTCTAAACTTCTTCGCCACTATCGGTTGAGTCTTGTATTTTTTGTTATTTGAAGCATCGCCCGTGCCAGCCTTAAACGCCCTGCCCATGCCCATTGCCATCGATTATTTGTATGTCTATCGCACCGGGAGTATTCAGATTCCAATTGAAGATCACCTTGTACGCGCCTTGCCGGGCCACTGCGCCCTTTTTAAACGGCTCGATCAGCTCCTTGGACTCGACCCAGCGTCCGTCCTCCTTATAATGCATCCCGTTTGCCAGAACGGTGTATCGGCCTTGCACGGTCTTTGTCTCGCCGGTTGCGTCCGTCACATTTCGGGTGAACTCGATTACCTCATGATTTTGGCCACGTTCGACCACTGCTTTGTTGACGACCTCATCGGCAGCCAGGAGATTCGAAAATCCGAGCAGAATGCTCAAGATACCGATCTTAAACAGCCCCTTTATTGCGCCTGAGGGGTGGGTAGAAGGCAATATATGTTTACTCATGAGAATTAATCTCTTTTATGTTTCTATCTAACTTCTTGATTCCCAATGCCTTACACCGCTCATTGGCCTGCTTATCTGTGATTTTCGTTAAGGTTACGATATTATTGAGGTTGAAGTCAACCCTATAACGACAATATTCCGCATTTTTTCGAATTTTTTCTTAGATGCCCGAGAAAAATAATCGAAGCACGAAACAAATTCTAATGACCAAAACCAATCACGGACATCACGGGAATTGAGAACGGGAACGCGAACGTGTACGTGTACGGAGATGGGTGGAATTAATTCGAAGCACGAATATCGTAGCACGACCACTCAACAGCTCAACACTTAATCACTTAAAACTGGGACTTATTCTGTTTGTTGGTCCTTCTGCTATAGATATTTCATCCCTAACGGGATTCATTAGGATTATGGGGTACTGATTACGAGATAAGATCGAGGATTTGCCCCGTTAGGGGTAAAAAATATCTATAGTCACATCTGCCACACGAAATCATAAGTCCCTTTAGGGACGTAATATTTCATCCCTAACGGAATTCTGAAAGGCGGAGACGCTTGGTAATCGGAGGGAGATATAGCATTCGGAGCTGCTGCGGCTGATCCTTCGGACACAGCCGCGCTCCATCGAGTTTGTTACGAATACGAATTCCAGACTGCCTGGCGCTCGTTTGAATACGCTTTTTGGACATTCTGCAGATTTCTCGATACGCGGCCGAGGCCATCGAATTCGGCTTGGGCGTCTGCCTTTTTTTCGAACAACCATTTGGAATTACGCATTTCAAGGACAACCAATTCCTCGACGACCGGCTTGAACTTTTCTTTTAAGTCGGTGGGTGTATCATGATTACGCTCGGCGTTCTCCTCGAATCGGCCGGATATTCGGACTATCTCCTTTTGAAGCTCGAGCTTAACATTCTGCAACCGGTCGACCTCCTTCCAGTTCGAGTTTTGTATGGCGTTACCTTCGGCCTCGGTCAATTCACGCCATTTATCAAAAACAATCGTTAATGCGTCTTCATCGCTCATATACTACCCTTTTATTGAAAGGCCGGCGGATTGAGACACCTGCGAACCCTGACCCGCGGTTCTCAACATTTCCTCCCAGGCGTCTCTGATATGACCTAACAGTCTTTTTACTTCGCCGACACCTTCGCTGTCCTTATTGAGATTACTTTCTTGCAACCGGCGATCGAAGTAATCGTAGAGCCTGCGCATATGTTCGGAGAATTCGCCGCCCTTCTGCATATTCAACGAGTAATTCAATTCCCGGATCACCGCCTGAGCACGGAGTAAATTATTATTCACGGTCGCGATTCTCTCTAGAGGATCGTTGGAAGCGAAACCGGACTCAGCTCCCTCCAGAAATCTGAGTGCGCCGTCATACAACATCAGGATCAACTGCCCGGGTGTGGCAGTATTGAAAGCCACTTGGCGATACGAATCCCACGGCTTTGATAAACTCATAAAGCTCTTGATAGATTTGTGTGATTATTAAGAGTTTTCGTCGCTCCGGTCTAATTCCGAGGCCAGAAGCAGCGATAAGCGTTGAACGATTTCTTCCGGCGGATAACCCGGGTCGCCGTAAACTTCTCTGGCCTTTTGTACCATTTCAGGCCGGACATCCGGAGTCTCACGAAGTGATTGTTCCAATGCCTGCGCATGACCGAAATCCACGAAGTCCTTGGGTGCCTTCGCTTTGGTCTTGTTCTCGGCGGCCGGATTAATCTTCTTAACGGAACCGGCGTTTATATTTGGATCGATTTGCATATCGCCCCTTTCCATTACGGCAGGCAAGTTTTCACAGAAACTTACGTTAATACAATCGGCATAATCTCTAAAAACTTGAGCGATTTCTTAAGTACGATTCTTCATGGATAAGACGCGTCACACTTCATCAACGCGCGGGCATAGTATCGAACACCGCATCAAGCGTATACGTACCGAAGCGCCGCGGCGAATCAAGGATTGCCATGGAATTCGGGAGCGGGCTGCCCACTTGCATATCGGAGTAATAGAATCGCCTGGCCGAATTCATCACCGCGGCTTCCCCCGCATCGAACGCCTCGTCGATGGCCCACCAGTGGCGCAGCGATTCGGAATCGATAAGCTTCATCCGCCAGCCGATTATAATCGGTTTGTAAGGGTGATACTGGGTCAAGTGACAAAACATCACGGCGTCGCATCCGGTCTCGTTTTCCAGTCCTGTGAAGAAATCCTGCGGCAGCCGCTCCTCGGCCATCCATATCCTCTTGCCGGTAAGCTCGAACAGCTTATCTTCTGTAATAAAAATAAATTCGAATGTGGGCACCTGTACAAGTTCGGCTCGTAATATCGGCGACATCGCCTCTTTGCCGGATGTGGCTATCGCCGAGTCCGACCATGTAGTCAATGGCAACACCGCAACACGCCGAAGGTCTTCGGGGATAGGAACGGTATTACTCAACACATTGGTAGGCGTATATCCTGCACCGATTATCGGGTCGCGCACGAATTGCGGTGCCCGGCAACCAGCGAGAACGAGCAGTCCCAGCAAACCGGCTATTAAACGCGGGGCGCCGCGGTATTTGTTGATTTCAGACACGATACTCTTCCGTCGGTTTCTTTTTCAGGAATTCAAATCGGCGTGCAGGGAATCCAGATACCCCACCAGCTCGCCGACCCATTTTGACAGCTCCAAGGCAAGAAAATCGGATAATTCCTCCGTGTCCTTATCCTCGAGGACATCGCTTAGTTCAGCGACCACGGCCTTCCAACTCCCGGCGTGTCGTGTTAGAAACATCGAAAGCCGCTCTTTGTCCATCGCTTCGTCTTCGATGAGTTCGGGTAGAAAAGCGACCAGCACAATGACGTTTCTGAAGCCGACAAGCCAATCATGAACCAGTGTTTCCGCATGGAGCCAATCGTTAATCAGCACGAGTGGAACCAGTCTGTCCAGCTCCAGTTGAAGCTTCAAGATGCGCCTGCGTGCAATCAGGATTAAGTCGTTCCTGAAATCGTTGAACCCGACTGTCTCCGCCTCGACCGTACTGAAGTCATCGGCGACATGTGTCGGGGCACTCATGTCCACCTCAACGCCGTCGATGAGCAGCCGTGCGAGGACGCGCTTCCGTCTGATCGCCAATATCTCGAGTTCGGTCTTGATAAGGGCGACGGACTTCATACAACGTGGCGGCAGGTTCACCGGACGCTCGTCCATGATCACCTTCACAGGCCAGGAGTATTCGTTGTTATATCCCTTTTCATGCATACAAATATGTAAAAGAAAAAGGTTCCATCATTAAAAAAGCGAGGTACTTTCCGTCATTCGTCTAGCGCGGAAGCATCCGCATCCACCCGTTGAATATCTTCGAGTGAACCATTATTTTTGTACTCGTTTAATTTGTTTCGGAGTGTACGTATACTAATTCCGAGATTCTTGGCGGCATGCGTCCTGTTATTGCCGCACTGTTCCAGTACCGAAAGGATATGCCGTTTTTCTATCTCATGAAGGGGCAATGTCACATTCGTTTCCGCAGGCGTAGTTCGTCGAGCGTTCGGTGTGTTGTCGACGTGTACCGCTCCGATGGACTGGGAAGGCGTGAACCCTAGTGAATCGGCGTCCAATACATCTTCGTCACCGTAAAGGATAACGCCGCGCTCGATTATATTTTGGAGCTCCCTTACATTGCCGGGCCAGGAGTGCGACAGGAGCCCAGACATACAGTCCACTGAAATACTCCTTGTACGCGCACCGTGTTTACGCGCGAATCTGTGAAGGAAATGATTCGCCAGTGTTTCGATATCTTCAGGACGATCTCTTAATGCCGGCGCGTATATGGGCACCACGTTGAGCCTGAAGAATAAGTCTTGTCTGAACTCGTTTCTTTCGACGCATTCTTCAAGCCGCCTATTTGTCGTCGCGATCACGCGGGCATCGACCTTAATCGTCCGCGAGCCGCCTACACGTTCCAATTCACGTTCCTGAAGTACCCTCAGGAGCTTGGCTTGAACCGACGGAGAAATCTCGCTGATTTCATCCAAGAGAATCGTCCCGTTATGTGCGAGCTCGAACCTGCCTTCGCGTTTACTCAGCGCGCCCGTAAACGCGCCTTTCTCGTGGCCGAAGAACTCGCTCTCGATCAGGTTTTCCGGTACGGCGGCGCAATTTACGCGTATGAACGGCCCGTTATTCCTGGAGCTTTGACGATAAATCGCGCGGGCGATCAGCTCCTTGCCCGTGCCGCTCTCACCCTGTACCAGCACTGTGGCCTCGGTTTTCGCCACTTTCCTGATGAGCCGTCGCAATCGCTCCATGGCGGGGCTTCTGCCGAGCAATTCGGTAGCGACTTCTTCTTCCTCCTGTGAAAGGAACCGATTGACCTTTAGGAGCTGGTTATAATTCTCGGCCTTCTTGAGAACCACCTCGAGCTGATCAAAAGAAAACGGCTTAATCAGATAATCGAACGCGCCGTTACGCATGCACTCCACAGCCGACTCGATCGAGGCGAAACCTGTCATCATAATTACAAGCGGCCGTTGCGGACGTAGCTGCACCTGCTGCAAAAGCTCCGTACCCTCGCCGTCCGGCAATCGAACATCGATAAGGATAAGGTCAAATGTATCCTTCGATAACAACTCCTGCGCCGCGGCAATGGTTTCCGCGGACGCCACCTCGTACCTCTTCCGACGCAGTTGTTGCTCGAGATTCTTCCGGACGATAAGGTCGTCCTCCAATACAATTATCTTTTCGATCGGCATGAACTCAACTTATCCATTTACGTGCTGCCGCGGCGCCGATATAAGTCCGCTACGAAATTAGGGCGGGCGGGCGCCGACACCGAAGACATACACTGCGGCGGCACTAGTCCTCGTCGCAGCAATAACTGTTCGTTTTCACGATCCAGAACAATGATCTTCATGATCAAGTCCTGGCATTGTCGTATCATCTCGGTAATATTCCCGCTTTCCGAGCGTTCCGCCAAGTTAATTCTATGCCACGCCATACGATTATTCCGCAGGATGTCCACCGAATCCTCGAGCTGCGGAAGCAATGCCCTCTTCCTGTTCGAAAGCCTTGTGGCCGCATCGGAATCCTCGTTCTGAAGCGCCCTGCTCTCGCCTTCGATCACAGAGAGGATTTCCCGGTAAAGCGATAGATTACTCCGAAGACTCTCGAATATTTCATCTTCTTTATTCATCACACAAACTAATTGGTTGCATCGTCGTACAAATTGATCTCGAGTTCACTGTTTTTCTTGCGCGCAGTTTCGAACCATTCGAGCTGTCGCTTCCGCCATTCGGCCATTTCGAACACTGTATCCAGTGCGGGCACGCTATTCGTGGTCGCCGATGAGTTATTCTTAAAATCAAGAATACGATCGTAGGTTTCAATGGCTTTCGGTTGTTGATCCAAATGCTCATAGGTCAATCCAATCTGGTATAACACCGGTATCTTCCAGTCCGGCGACGTACTGAGTTGCGAAAGGCTGACGTAAATATTGAGCGCGTTCATATAGTCACCTTCCTGATACAGTTGATTGGCGATCTGGTTCCCGGCTTTTTGCTGCCAGTATCGCCATACCTCGGGATTATTCAACACGTTCGCGGACTGATCACTCAAGAGCTTCAACACCTGCTGCGCCGCTTCCTGATTGAATTCCTTTTTCTTCAGCGCGAGCGATAGGAGGAACCGCACCTCAGGCTCTTCCATGGTGCCGGGAAAACGGCTAAGATAGTCTTTGGCCCTGGCGATCAGCTCATCAAGCCTATCGGCGTAATAGAGTGATCGAATCAGCTTGAATTGGATAAGCGATTTATTCAGTTCCGACGATTGAATTCGCAGCAGACGCTCAAAAAACTTCGCCGCCTCATCGAATTCCGACTGCAAATAGTACGTATCCGCGATCTCCGTCTGCGCCTGCAGTACCAGTCTTTGATAGTACTCGAAGTGATCCAGCTTCAACGACAACGCCGCCGTCATAACCGAATAGAACTTGGTCAACGCAATGTCGTAAGCCCCTATCTGCCTGTATAATAGACCTTGTCTCAAAAACACCTCCGGCACACTTGAATCCTTCGGATACCTGTTAACAAATTGCGAATAGACCTGGATGGCCTTCAACGATTTGCCGCTCTTCTGAAGCGTCACCGCAAGCTCCAGCAATGCGTTATGCTTGAGTTCTTCGGGGGCTTGGCTCTCGAGTATCGAGACCAGGTTTGTCTCCGCCCAGCGATACTGACCATTCCTTAAGTACTTGCGTGCCAGTTCGAGTTGAAACTGATATTGCTTGAGCTTCTTGGCCGCATCGACGTCGGGTAACGGCGCTACGTTCGAATTACTAACCTGCGTCGCCTGCTCCCGGAAAGCCGGTGTCATCTGTTGACTCCAGTGGTTCGAGGAGATCAGTGCCTGAAGCCCGTTGGAGGTTACATTAGCGTAATTCGTCTTTCCATCGATCAAAGGAAGAACACTGTTGGTGAAAGGTTCAATTAAATCCGATGCAACACGATCCGGCATTGCCGCCACCCCGTTGGTAGAAACAACCGTATTCGTACCGGTACCCGTTGCGTCCTGCCCCGAACAAAGCGCGCAACCGACCAGGAACACGCCGATCGCCAACGTCCTTATGACAGTGTGAAACAAAAGAATCCCACACAACCGCCCGTGTCGGTTGCGAACACGGAAGTCACGTTCGTCCGGATGTTCTTTAAGGTCTGTTCCTGAAAAATTCATCACATTCAATCGTATCATTAATTGTTGACCCGCGGCGCGCTGTAAGTAGCCGAACTAGACGGCGCACCCCCGGATACCGGCGGCGAGAATTGAAGCGGCCCGACCACCGCCGCGGGCGCTGAATTCGACGCTTGCCGGTTGCCGGTGAAAAACGGGATGAACATGTCGGGCGTTACCATCCGGACATTTGAGTTTTGTGTGTATGCCTGTGCACTCGGCGACGTTTGTTGATCCCCCGCGGATGGCGGCGTCTGATTCGTGGCTGATGTATTTGTATTCCCTGCTGTCTGATTGCTATTCGCATTACCGTTTCGGGCGCCGGCTGCGGTAGATGTTCCACCGGCCGCAGAGACGGCTGCCCCGGCGCCTTGACCGGAAGCGCTCGTATCCGGCGGCACCTCCGGCGCAAGAGACGGCAGGTCAAGCGTGCGCTTGGATATGGCATCCGGCACGCTGAACCGCAACGGTTCGGGGCCGGACACGGCAAGGTATCCACGACGAACCGAGCCGCAAACGCATAGCGCCGTCCCCAGCAGCACAATAATGTATGTCTTTAAAAATCGCATCATGTAATTATTTTTTGGTCACGCCAGTTCGGATTCCACCTCGTCAACGCTCCCGTAGAATTCCCATGATTGCGTTTCCTCAAAGTTTTTACACTCACTGCGAATCGATTCGTTACCCACCAAACCGTGTTTAAGCGATAACTGTTCCGATAATTTGATTGCGTCGATACCGAGTTGGATAAGCGACATTTCCGGCTTTTCCACATCGCTGAGATCGAGTATCAGCCTATCGAGGCCTTCGTCAACGGCTTCGGATATCTTCGGATTCAGCTGATTCGAAATCTGATTCGAGATCGAAGTACTCCAATTCTCCGGGAATTTAATAATCAGCGCGCCGTTCTTTTTCTGAAAACATTCGTAAGAGGAATCCAGGTTCAGCGCGCGCGCGACCTTACTCTTCAAGTCCTTTATATCGATCGGCTTTGTAATTACCCCCGTGAATCCGTCCTTCTGCGCCCTGGTCTGTTCCTCCACGGCCGTTTTCACACTCAGACCGAAAACCGGCACGGCCTTTGTCCTCGGCTCCGACCTCAGGGTCTTAAACAGCGCAAAGCCTAGTCCGTCCGGAAGTGAAAGGCTTATCAACGCCACATCCGGCGGGTTCTTCATACATAATGTCAACGCTTCGCTCGGATGCCCCTGACCTTGGACTATCCATGGAGTGTCCTCGGATAGCCCGGTCTTTATCCGTTCGACGATCGCGGGTTTGTCATCGACGACAAGCACCTGTAACGGATCGTCCATGCGCCGCACCTGAGTTCTACCGCTGCGAGGTTGAAGGTCCACTATCCTGCCGATACGTTCTATCACCAATTCCTCCTTAAACGGTTTGATGAGATAATCGCGCACACCGAGCTTGGCGATCCTGAGCACGTTCTCCCGGCCCGCCTCGGCGGTAAGCATCACAACAGGGATATGCTTGAGTTCCGGATCCGATTTCAAGGCGGAAAGCATCTCAGTGCCGTCCATTATAGGCATCGTCAGATCGAGGATAATAACGTCCGGCTGGTGCCTGCTGGCTACGGCCAATCCCTCGACGCCGTTTGACGCCTCCAGCATTTCACAATCAAAAAGCCTGAACGCCCTGGCTACAATTAACCGTATCGTCTTGCTGTCATCTATTGTTAGGATTTGAATCGGCATATAATTTAACTCTGTTTAATCACCGACGTCTCTGACAATTACCTCGACAAGAATCCGACTCTTATCACACTCAAAGGCCACAGCGATTCTCTCGGCAATACCGATCGTTTGAATCTTGAACTCGCTCCCCCGCACTATCGAAGGTATCGTAATAGCACATCTGCAACCACGATCATTGATCCTCGACTTCATATGCCCGGCGATAACATTGGTTAATTCCCCCATTACATCATTGATCATCTCGTCCGTCTCAGCCCCGCCGGCGGACTCGTGCAACAACCGGCCGGCCATACGCCGCGCGAATTCCTCGCTTGAATGCAAAAACACAACCCCTGAAAAATCACCCGCTAACCCCACGGATGCAGCAACGTGCGGTTTACCGTTTTCAAATATCGATTCCGATCCGATCCTTGTGATCTCCAGGTCGAGCATCATCGAAAACAGTTCTCGAACTGCCTGGCAGACCAATGTATCGAGATCGTCTAAGATCATATAAGCTATTAATCGGCATTTTTTTCCGTATCCTTAACTTTTTTTTACGGAATTAGCGGATTCAGGCGTTTTCCGTTCAACTTTTCCGCCAAAATGCCGATACATATCGGGATGAGCTTTAATAATGACAAAGCCGCCGACCCGGAAATTCAACCGATGGAACGGAATATTATAGAATTAAAGGTGCGGAATTGCGCGCGGCTCCCGTCACTGAGCAGCATTAACAGCGCACTGCGCGAGTTGCTTAACGCCGACCAGCGTTATGTGAATCAGATATCCGAAGTAATACGCCGAGATCCCAGCCTAACATCGAGACTCCTCCGGTTGGTAAACTCGGTGTATTACGGCCTATCGACCCCCGTTAACAGTATCGAAGAAGCAGTGTTCTACCTCGGCGTCCGGCAAATCCGGCAATTGGCAATGGTAACACCCGTCATAGAAGACTTCCAACGCCTCGCGGGGAACGCACCCTTCCCATGGCGTAAATTCTGGCAACACTGCATCGGCGTCGCCATAATGACAAGGGAGGTAATCAACAACCTGACTCACCCGACCGACGAAGCCGATTACGTGGCCGGTCTCGTCCATGACGTCGGCAAGATCGTTATGGCCTCGGCTTTCCCCAAACACTTCGTTCGCATCCACGACATGGTCGATGAAAACGACGACGAACTTAACAATGTCGAGCGCACGATATTAGGCATAGACCATGCCGAACTCGGCAGTATCTACTTGAGCCAACATAACCTGCCCGAAATCATGATTGAAACCGCGCGCTTCCACCACAATCCCGAACAAGCCAACCACCACGCCAGAATAGTCGCCGCCGTCCAGATAGCCGATTTATTGGTCAGACACGCAAAAATCGGAAACAGCGGAAACACCAAAGAAATCCATAACGACGAATGGCTCAACGCCACTGGCTGGCGGATACTCTTTCCGGACGATACAAGCAATGAAAAAATGCTCGCCCACGCCGGATTCAAAAGAAGCCTCGAGCGCCTGCCCACCATTCTCGAAGGACTCGTCTGACCGGAATCGTTTTTCTCAACACAAAAAATTCTTCCGGAACCGTCCTTTTTTCTTGTTATCATTACTGAATACGGCTTTAATTCTCGTGTTTCAATAAACGCAAACCCAAACAATAAATGCGTTATGGCTAAACCATTAACTAAAACTCAAATTATCAGTTCATTGGCTGAAAGCGCCGGCATAACAAAAACCGCGGCGAAAGACGTTCTCGATTCACTGGCGGAACTCGCGTATAAGAACGCAAAAGCAGGTTTTACGATCCCCGGGATCGGCAAACTGGTCGTCACGAACCGAAAGGCTCGTAAAGGAAGAAATCCGGCCACAGGCGAGGAAATCAAGATTCCCGCCAAAAAGGCGCTGAAATTCCGCGTCGCAAAAGCGGCGAAAGATGCCGTGATCGGGACAAAATAGTTGATCCCACACCATTTCAAGACACTCATGCAAACCATGAGTGTCTTTTTTTTATCCATTCCTAAAATTGCATAGCCTTCCGATATTTGTTAAATAATCACCTCGGGAAGGCTTGATCCGAAACATGACCTCGAAGTTCAAGAAAATAGCTATAGTCGGTTGCGGCGCGCTCGGCGGATTCTACGGCGCCAAGTTGGCACAGACGAATCCGGACGTCTTTTGTCTTCTACGTTCCGACTATGATGCAGTCCGTAAAAACGGCATTCAGGTTAGGAGCACGCAAGGCGATTTCACCGTGCATCCGCGAACCGCACGCGACCCGGCCGAGATCGGCCCCTCCGACCTGGTCGTTATCGGGCTTAAGACAACGGCAAACCACATGTTCTCAAACCTTATCACGCCGCTGGTCAAAAAGGAGACGCTGATCCTCACTCTTCAAAACGGTCTGGGCAACGAAGAAGCGCTCGCAGACCTGTTCGATCCGGCCAACATCCTCGGCGGCCTCTGCTTCGTATGCCTTACACGCATCGCTCCCGGCGTGATTACTCACACCGGCCACGGGAAAATCGTCCTCGGCGAATACCGCCGCCCGCCCCAACCGCGCACACACATGATAGCGGATATATTCAAACAAGCCGGCGTAGAATGCAAAATAACAGATAACCTGGAAAAAGCGCACTGGGAGAAGCTCGTTTGGAACGTCCCGTTCAACGGCCTGGGCGTCGCAGGCTCGGCGGGCTTTGGTTCGGTCGATACCGGCTCACTCCAATCGCACTCATTTCACACTATCGGCCTCACAACGGAAGACATTATCAACGATCCGCGCTGGTTCGACCTTGCCGGACGTCTCATGCGCGAAATAATCACCATCGCCCGCGCCAAAGGGCTGGACGTGAAATTCGAGATCGAAGATGAACTTATCGACAGAACACGCGTCATGGGGCCATACAAGGCCTCGACCATTATCGATTACGAACACGGCCGGCCGATCGAGCTGCAAAGCCTATTCATGGAGCCGCTTCGCCAGGCGCAAACGCTCGGCATTCATGCACCGCATTTAAGCAACTTATGCAAAGTACTCGACGCCATCGTGTCCCGGAAAGATTCCACACGTTCGAGCGCACTAACTTAAATGTGTAACTTCGCGTGCCCGCTTAATTCGGCGACCTTCATCTTCATATCGGCTTCTCTCATCAGCGCCTCCCCTGCCAACACGGCATCTACGCCGCATCGAACCAGCCTCGCGATATCCGATCCGGAGAAGATACCGCTCTCGGACACAACCACCTTGTCCTTACCCCCGCTGAATCCACGCAGCATCGCAGTAAGCCGTTCAGTTACCGCCAAGTCCACGCTGAAGGTCTTCAAGTCCCTGTTGTTGATTCCAATCAAATCCGCACCGGAATCGAATACCCTCTTCAGTTCCGATTCATCATGAACCTCACATAAAGCGCATAAGCCGAAATCCCCAGCTAGATTCCGGAACCGCACCAATTCGTCGTCATCGAGTATGGCGGCAATCAAGAGAATCGCATCGGCACCCCATTCATACGCCTGTTCAATCTGAATCTCATCGATAATGAAATCCTTCCGGAGTACCGGGATACCGACCGCCTTGCGCGCCTCGGCCATATACCGTAATGCGCCCTTGAAATAAGCCTCGTCGGTCAGCACCGATATACACGAGGCGCCTCCTGCTTCATAGATTGCAGCGATATCGGCAGGATCAAAATCTTCGCAAATCACACCGGCCGACGGCGATGCCTTCTTTATCTCGGCAATCAGAGAAACCGTGCCTTCGGGACGCGATACAAGCGCGGCCTTGAAATCACGCGTTCGCACACGGCCAATATCGGCCGGCGGCTTCATGGATTCACCGCGCCTCCGGGCCTGTTTCAATTCCATCACTTCACCGCGTTTGTGCGCAACTATCTCATCCAGAATGCTCATCATTTACCTTCATTTACAACCTCACCCGCGTGATCGGACGCGGTACCGGCACGCAACCACGCGTTCACGAACTGATCCAAATCCCCGTCCATAACGGCCTGAACATTCCCTGTTTCAACACCTGTGCGTAAATCCTTCACCATCTGATAAGGCTGAAACACATAACTGCGAATCTGGTTGCCCCAGGAGATACTACCCTTCTCACCGTAGAATTTCTCCATCGCCTGCCGCTGCTCGTCCTGACGCATCGCGTACAGCTTCGCAATAATTATCTTCATTGCCGTCGCCCGGTTCTGGTGCTGCGACCTCTGACTCTGACACGCCACAGCAAGCCCCGTGGGGATATGTCGCACACGGACGGCGGTTTCGACCTTATTGACATTCTGACCGCCCTTTCCGCCCGCTCTGAATGTATCGAACTCGAACTCCGACGGCGGGATGTCGATGTCGACACTATCGTCAATCTCGGCTATCACGTCTACGCTTGCGAAACTGGTGTGCCGCCGTTTATTGGCATCGAACGGTGAAATCCTCACAAGCCGATGCACGCCACGCTCGGCCTTACAGTAACCATAGGCGTTCTCGCCGGTTACAAACGCGGTGACGCTTTTCAACCCGGCAGTATCACCCGGTAGCGCGTCGGTCACCTCGAACTTCCACCCCCTCGACTCGCACCAACGTTGGTACATCCGCGTCAACATGGCCGCCCAATCGCACGACTCCGTACCCCCGGCGCCCGCATTGATATTTATAAAACAGTTATTCCGGTCATGTGGGCCGCTCAATAAAACCTGAAGCTCAATATCATCCAGCTCCCGAAAAAAGCCCTCCGCGTCGTTCTCGAATTCCCTCTGCAACTCAGCAGCACTCGGCCCGGACTCGCCCTCGATCAATTCAGCCATGATTTCGAGGTCTTCCAGTTTTTTGCCTATGGCCTTGACCGGGTCTATACGCCTCTTCAATGTCGAGGTCTCGTCAACCAGCGCCTGCGCGTTTTCACGGTTATCCCAGAAATCATGCCTGCTCATCGCAGCCTCGATCTCCGACAACCTCTTCTCCGCGCCGGCTAAGTCAAAGAAACCCCCTTAAATGCGCTACCTTCTCTCTACAATCAATCAGCCTATTCTTTAATTCATCAAACATAATTAACCCGTCGAATAATTTAATTTATGGGAAAGGTCTTCAAAACCACTTCGAAACAGTCTCTCCCGTCGCCCGGAATATATTCATCTCACAACAACGATCAATATGTTGTTACTTTACTATTAACACTCAACTGCATCGTATTAAAGATGAAATTTGCCACATATCGACGAATCCAAAAAAAGCAACTCGCCGTCGCAGCTAATTCGAATCCGAATCCCACCATTCCATGCGCAGCCTGAAGAATCTCATTGCCCTGCCGGTATCCAAATCATTGACGACGAAATCGTGCGTCTCGGAGACCGGTACCAGAGATACGACAGTCGACCATGGCCCTGAGAGCGTATCCGAGCTCTCAATACTATACCTACGACCCGGTATAGCCTTATTCAAAATCAACGACGGCAAATCTGCCTGATCCAAAAACACCTTAAAAACAAATTTCTCTGTGTCATCGATCGGTGAAAAACCGGTTATACACTCAATACGATTATTCCGTCCGTCGTTATCGGGGTCCATCTGGGGCATTGCTTGTCCACCGTCCAACCCAAAATAATAATGTTGCCAATAGTCCGGCAGCCCGTCCCCGGCATAAACACCGAAGTTATCGTAATCGCTATCGACAACCTGCAGTTCCAACCCGGCCTTAAATATCGCCGTGGCTTTAATAACGGCGATAGTATTCGTATATACATCGGCGGCGATCAGTTCACCATTATCCCGTATCTCTCTTATAGGGCCGTCAACTATCTCCCATTCCGGCGCTACATCGCCGATGCAAACGGTGGTCTGATCATCGGCAACAAATTCGGCCTCGATCCGACTTGATCCCCCCGCCATCACCTGTTCCGGTGTCGAGTGGATTGAAAGACGTTCAATCTCGTAGATACCCGCTATGAATCCCTGTTTCAAATGCTTCGAATCCATTGCGCTCGAAGCGGAAGGAACATTGCATAAACCGCCGACGGCCAATGAAGCGTAAAGTTGAGCATTGGAGTTAGTCGACACACCTCCGCCGACATCGAAAGACTCATCGATAATCGCATAACTCAACGAGCTCCGCAAAGCAACCGGTACGGGAAGGGTGGGAAGACGAACTGGGTCACCCGTTACTACAACATTATCAAACGCCCAGACGGCGGATGGATCGTACCTGCCTCCACCCACAGGACTATAGCCCTCCGAACTATTGAACATGGCTATTATCCTGAAACCGAAATCCGGATTGTCGTTCACCCTCGCATCGGAAGCCTTATTAATATCCCTTCCGACCCATGATGGATTGAATGAATTTACCGTGGCCCCGGAATTGATCCACGTCTCACCGCCATCAACCGTGTACTGAATCAAATGCTTGTCCGCGGAATTAAGCCCGAAATAATGATCGAAACGGAAGGATATGTCTTCATACCCCTGGACGTCGACCATGAAAATCACGCCGGCTGTACCGTTGCCGTTGTTCTGTAACGGGAAATTATATAAACGCAATGCCTTGCCCGCCTCAATTTCGCCAGCTGTGCGCCCGTCATGCGATAAATCCGATAATACACCGCCGATGCATCGCAACTCACCATTCCCAATCGCAGGCTCATAACCGCCCTGATTTAAATCCCACCTCGTGATTTCTTCCGCAGCCGCTGAATGCTGACAATTCAGAACAGCCACGATCAGAGCAAGAAAAAGTAAATCATTCGCTTTCATGGCTATTTAATAATTTCAGATGTTTCATAATATAATACTACTTGTTCCTTTACTTTCTCAGGCTGACTGAATCCGTATTTATGTATATATTCAAGGGGAACTACACCAAAATAATTCGTGCGCTCTTTTTCAACACCGTTCTCTATTTGAATTACGGACATCGTTGTCTTCGCCTCTTCATAGTCCAATCCGGCTGAATTATGAATCCATTTAAAGATATCTCCGCCTTCACAATAATCATAAACCATTAGTAACAAATTCACACCTCCTTGGACACGCTTCACCGCCGGATACCTACCTGCCCTGACTCCGTTTATCTCCACAAGGTAATCGGTATCGGGATTATAAGAATCGCCGGTCGGGAAAAGGAGCGGAACACGGTCGAAACCGGATACGCCTGAACCTACAGTATGCTTTAGCATATATTCTTTCCTCTCATCAATGCCCTCCGTTATGCTGTAAACATACCAATCAGCAAAGTTCCAGCGAAACACTTCCTCTCCCTTGAGGTTCTCGATAATTATGCTTAAGTCCCGACCGGCTCCCGATTCCTTCCAGTCTTCCAAATGTGACTCTTGGTACCCGGAATATAGAAATCCAATCGGTGTCGTTTGGTTTAATCCGACTACATAAGGTTCATCTTCTTTAACCTCTTTGAGTATAATCCCTGGGCCTTCGATGATCTCGACTCTTAGCCTGCCGGGTATCCCGGATACCTCGATTTGCGCCATTTGATCGATCGCTGCGGCTGCGTTCTTCTCAATCGTGTACGCATCATAGCTCATAACCACGCAGTATTTGTGATACCCCGGAAAGACAGTCCCCGGTAACAGCTCGAAACTAAACGGGAATACACCCGAATAATTCGTACGCCCTACTTCATTGCCCGCATAGTCCGGTTTAATTATCGAAATATCACGTTTGACCAAATTACCCCCTGCCGTTTCGCTAACCCATTCCCATATCCCTCCCAGTTCACGATCCTCGTATATAAAAGAGAGCGTCTTTCCCTTGTGATCCACTTGTACCTCCGGATATCTCCCCGCTGATACCCCTTCAACCTCGACTCGGACATCGGTGTTTAAGTTCCGGACATCTTCGGAACCGAACGCCTCTTCACTGAATACCTCCGCACTACACCAAATGCCGGCATGTAAAGGTATCCGTCTGCTGGACTCCAGAGCACAACTGAGGCGGTCATCCTCAATCCTGTTTACCGAAGCAAGCGAAAAATAGTCTATATTCCACCAATATTCCGCCAAGCCGGGCGCAAATTCGGAAAACTTGAACGAATACGTATGGCTGCTATCCGATGTAAGCCATTCAGCCAGGGCGTTTGTGTACTCGATACCGCATTCAAAAACAATCGGTCCTTCCCGGGACTCGCCGATGGTGAACACAGAGTTCCCACTACCGTCGAATCCGGTCAAACGTTCAATATTAACGCTCGGCCCCTCTATCAGTGTCACCTCGCATTCTTGAATCCAATTAAATGCATTCAAAATCACAGGCGTTCCCAAAGCCGCCGCTGCACCTGATTCACCGATAATTCGTGATGCGTCCAATTGAAAATCCGCGGCGAGCTTCTCATTTGAAATAATGCCGTCCGCCAAGGAGTCGGCCGTTATAGAACTCGACGCAATCTTCGAAGAGGTTATGGCATTATCGCTTATGTGCTGGGCATTAATCGCGCCGGCCGATATCTTCTCCGACGTAATAACTTTGTCCGGTACATCCTTCGCAATTTCTGATACCGCAGCAAAAGCAACAGTTCCAATCCTGCTGTCCGGTTCCAAGAGCTCGTATTCTGCATCCGCTTCGCTCTTAAACCAAATACGAAGAAAAACGTCATCATTCCCCACAAATAACTCGGATGTGATACGTTCCATTAAGTTCGTATCCCCCAACATCACATTGAATAATCCGTGGGATACCTCCAATGGTATACCGGAGCTCGGTTCAGGCGAATAAACCGGCGTCCCGTCACAATGCCACAAGACTTGTTCTTCGGCTAAACTCGAACCGGCTATCAGCGAGAACTTGATAAAACCTTGGCCGTCAAAATTCCGCCCCTCAACGACAAGCCTTCCCTGGTAATGCAATAATAGGGGTTTGTCATCGGAATAGGATAACCATGCATTAAAAAACACAGTAATTGTGCATATAATAGGCAGTATTCTGCCATTATAAATATATCGCGCTTTCATAAGCATCCTTATACATACTTAACAGATATAAGCAATCATTATTTCAACAGACCTTCATTTTTTTCGACTGTATCCCAAATTCCCAAAAAGTGACTATTCAAGTCAAAGTCCTGCATAACTTAAGGATTAAGAGTAAAGCGGAAAACTGTACGGATTGATTACGCTCGATATTATACGACGTAGCGATTGCGCCGTTGCCGCCGCGGTTGGTACTCCAAAGCAAGTTGGGCCCCGGTTTGGCCGTATATATACTGCTAAGCCGCTTTGAGATCATTAACAATCCGTTCGAAAACGAGGCGCGGCCATCAGCGGTCGGACGCAAACGCTGGCTGTTTATCGGCCATCCGCAAGCCGCCTTGTGTTAAATTGCTTAAAAAGCTAATAAAGGGCTCAATTATCAGAAAAAACCGTCCTTGATATGCACAGTAGCGTTCAATCCGTCGGAGCGCGGCTGTGTCCGAAGGATCAGCCGCAGCGGCCTCGAATGCCAGGGTTTTATTCAATTACTAAACGTACGCGCCTTTCAGAATCACGTTAGGAATGAAATATTTACCATAAAGCATGAATGAGGAAATATTACGTCCCTAAAGGGACTTAATGGATTTGTGTAGCGGATGTGGCTATAAATATTTTGCCCCTAACGGGGCAAATCCTCGAGCTTATCTCGTAATCCGTAACCCATAATCCTAAAAGAATCCCGTTAGGGATGAAATGTCTATAGCAAAAAGACCATCAAAGAAAATAAGTCCCGTAGGGACGGAATATTATATCAGCCTTCCTTCGTGCTCGTTGCGGATTTTGCGAGGGGTAATGCGCCTCTCGCCAAGAACTCGAAGGACGCAATGATGTTTAAATCCCGGCTCCGTACACGTACACGTTCACGCACTCGTTCACGATTTCCGTGATGTTTGTGGTCGGTTTCGGTCATTAGAATTTTGGTAATTCGGTTTTGTTTCGTATTATCGAGGTAGGGATGCCGGTTGCCGGGCACCCCCCTCACAGATCACGGCATGCAGTTTTCCCGCACCGCGCTCTTCGCGACGACTCACTTACGCATGCATCCGCCAATTTGTGTTTTGAACCCAAGCAGATCAACC